>CBIHQM010000037.1:0-26308 GCA_966211885.1 uncultured Chryseolinea sp. | reverse complement strand
CCTGATGGGAACATGCGGGGCCCCCGCGGCCCCGGAGCGGAGCTATGAAATGCAACAAAAAATTTGCGCACAAAGACCGACTATCCCACAGCACGCTCAGTGCACAAACCCAGACCCGTCGTAATCCCTTACCAATTCCTCATTAACAAAGCCAACATCGTTTTTTCTATCGCGGCTTCTCCCTCAGAAAAACAAGGCCGCAAAACGCTCATTTCCAGCGATTCAAATCGTTTTGAAAAAAAATTTTAAATCGTCATTAAACCTTTCCCCTCCACCATCCTCTAAGCAACATCTTTCCCAACAAAGAAAGATTTCCCGCAGCAAACGCTGCATTCCATCGAATTCCAAACTTGGCCAAGGTGTGGGTTCTGTAGTTTATATAACAAGAGCTTAACCATAAACAAAAAAATGAAAATGAACTTCTTAAAATCAACATACGGCGCAATGATGCTCGTGGGGCTGCTGGCCGTGTCGTGTAATCGCGATGAGGATATGCAACAAGGAACGGACACCGAAGAGGAACAAGCCGTGGAGACCTCCTCCGAAGGCGAAGATGCCTCCGACGATGCCCTGGAAATGGCCTACCAAGGCGAACACCAATTGAGTGTTTCCGGTGGCCGGGTGAAAAACACCCTGTGCGCTACGGTGACCAATGACAAAGTGAACAAGATCATCACCATCGACTTTGGCGACGGCTGCGTGGGCCCCTACGGCCGCGAAAGAAAAGGAAAGATCTTCATCGCGTATAGTTCAGAAGTTGGCGACAGCATTGCTAACCGCATCATCACCTTCGGAGACTTTTTTGTCAACAACAAAGGTGTGACGGGCACCATCGAGTTGCGCGACGTGTCCATCAACGCCAACGGCAATCTGCAATCCACCAAGCGCCTGAAGGACCTCACCATCACGTTCCCCAACGGCCAGAAGGTGGTTTACAATGGCAGCCGTACGCGGGAATGGTTGGCCGGCGCCGGTGACGACGATCCCACGAACAACAAATACAAGATCACCGGCACCGTTACCGGCGAGTCTACGACTGGTCGCAGCTTCACACAGGAAATTGTGGAGCCCATCATCGCCGACTGGTCGTGTGCTGCCCAGGGCAACTTTGCCCGCGTGTCGGGTGTGGTGGAGATGACCAAGCTGAACGGCTATAGTGTCCGCAAAAGAACGGTGTACTATGGCGATGGCGAATGCGACAATGTCATCACCATCACCACGTTCAGAAGAACCTATACGGTAACGATTGATAACTAGTCCGTATTGGTTTAAATAGGTAAAAGCGGTCCGGGAGCCTTGTGTTTCCGGGCCGCTGCTGTTTTTAGGAAGCCGTCGATAAAAAAACTAAATTCTTCACACCCTTTGCCGGTCGCAATTCGTAGTTATTTTTACCCGGCTATTCCCCGACCATGGCACAGGAACTCTCACAGGTTAGCACATTTGTAGAATCGTTGTTCAAGCTGACACGGTTCGGGAACCTTGTGATCATTGCTTTCGCGCAATATTTCACTGCCCGCTTTTTGATCGGCCCCCAAACGTTCACCGACCTGCACCTAGCCATTCTTTCCCTGTCAACGGTGTGTATAGCGGCGGCGGGGTATATTATCAACGACTATTACGATGTAAAGATCGACTACATCAATAAACCCGAGCGCGTAGTAATCGGCAAGCAGATCACGCGGCGGTATGCCATTCTTTTTCACGTGGTCCTCTCGTCGGCGGGCATTTTATTGGGATTGATCTTGTCGTGGCGCATCGGGGCGGTGAATGTGTTCTCCGTTTTTTTGTTGTGGCTTTATTCCAACAGCCTGAAGCGCCTGCCTTTTGTGGGCAACCTGATGGTAGCGATGCTCACCGGGCTTTCTATTTACGTCGTTGATCTCTACTACGGGACGCACAGCGCGATGGTCATCATCTATGCTGTCTTTGCTTTTTTTATGACCCTGGTCCGCGAGATCATCAAGGATATGGAAGACCTGAAAGGCGACAATACCTTCGGATGCAAAACTCTCCCGATCGTGCTGGGCATGCGCCGGACGAAGGTGATCATCTATGCCATCCTTGCCATTTTTTCCGCTACGGTGTTTGCGCTTAATGTATTTTACGAGGCGCTTCCCCTCCAATACTATGTGGTGTTCTTGTTCCTTCCCTTGTTGTGGTTCTTCTACCGTTTGCTGCGGGCCGATATGAAAAAGGACTTTGCCTGGCTCAGCGCTTTTTGCAAGGTGATTATGCTGCTAGGCATCTCCAGCATGGCCTTCATTTAGGTCTTCCCCGAAATTTTTTGTTTGAAAATCTTCTGCGATCTTGCGGCCCCGAATCATTGACGGGTCAAGTCCACATGCCGAAAGAATTCCGAATCGCCATTTTCGCTTCCGGAAGCGGAACAAATGCAGAAGAGATCATGAAACACTTCAGCCATCACCCTCGTGTGGAGGTGGTGATGCTGCTGAGCAACAGCCCCGAGGCATACGCACTGAAGCGTGCTGAAAAATTCAACGTCCCCACAGCGGTCTTTACGCGTAAAGACTACAAAGAATCGCAGGTCGTGTTGGAATGGCTCCAGCAGAAACAAGTGACCCACGTGGTGCTTGCCGGTTTTTTGTGGCTGGTCCCTGCCTACCTCACGGACGCTTTCCCGGATCGCATCATCAACATCCACCCTTCTTTGTTGCCCAAGTTCGGGGGTAAGGGTATGTATGGCATGAAAGTACACGAGGCTGTTAAGGAACAAGGCGAGATCGCCACCGGCATCACCATACATTTGGTGAACGAGCACTATGACGAAGGCCGTGTGATCTTCCAGGCTTCTTGGCCGGTCGGCCCACAAGATACGCCAGAGACCATCGCGCAACAGGTGCACCGGCTGGAGTATGCGCATTATCCGCGCGTGATTGAGGAGTGGATCCTCGGCTCAGCCTAAACCTTCTTCACGATAAACTCAAAGTCGTCGGGCTTGGGGAAATTGGCAAAGATGTTTTGAATGAATTCGTCGGGCACGGTGAGCTTGCGTTTCACCATATCGATCCAGGCCGCATCGATGTTGATGACGGCCGCCAGGGAGCCGTCGGCCTTGAGGAAATTGTGGCGGATGCTCCAGCGGCCGTAATCGGGAGTGGCTTTTAATAGTTCTACGTCTACCGTGATCACATCCTCCAACCGGATCTCGCGCCGGAAGATGGCCTCCTCGCGAAACAGCACCGGGCCGATCTGGAGCTGCTCCAGCTTCTCCGTGGTGAGGCCATTTTCGCTGAGGATCATCATGCGCAAGGTGGCCCCATAGTCGTAATAGGCAGAGTGACGAAGGTGGCGGTTGGCATCGATATCCGCCCAGCGGATCTGTATGGTCTTCACGTATTTGGCGCTCATCAAAAATGTATTTACCGGAAAATTAACGGATGCCGCTGGTTTAGGGTGCATTCACCTCATTAAAATTTCCGGACCCCTCCGTCCAACTCATCGGGTAGTTTTTGTCGACAAACGCCAGGGCGTCGGTGGTGAGGAAGAGTGGTCTGAACGTGTCCAGCATCACCGCCAGCTCGTGTGTTTCTTTTGCGCCGATGCTTTTTTCGACCGTTCCCGGGTGTGGCCCGTGGGGCAAGCCGCCCGGATGCAAGGTGAACGAACCGCGCTCGATGCCTTTGCGGCTCATGAAGTTTCCTTCGGCGTAATACAGCACTTCGTCGCTGTCGATGTTGCTGTGATTGTAGGGCGCGGGGATAGCCAGCGGATGATAGTCGAACAACCGGGGCACAAACGAGCAGATGACAAAATTGTGCCCTTGAAACGTTTGGTGCACCGGCGGCGGCTGATGCAGTCGGCCGGTGATCGGCTCGAAGTCGTGTATGGAAAATGCATAAGGCCACAAGAATCCATCCCAACCTACCAGATCCAGTGGGCTATAGTCGTATACATAATGATGCAAGTAACCTTGTTTCTTGATCTTCAACAGGAAATCGCCTTTGCTGGTGTCGTTCACCAACGTGTGGGGTGGACGAATGTCGCGTTCGCAATAGGGTGAGTGCTCGAGCAATTGTCCCAACTGATTTCGATAGCGTTTCACCGTCTCCACCGGTGAGGCCGATTCGATGATGAGCAAACGCAACGGCCCTTCTTCAAATTCGAGTTTATAGATGACGGTGCGGGGAATGACCACGTAGTCGCCTTTTCGGATCTCCAATTTGCCAAAGGGGGAGATCAATGTTCCGGCACCATCGTGCACGAAAATGACTTCATCGCCTTCTGCATTTTTATAGAAATAGTCCATCGTGCGCTTTGCGGGCGCGCAGATGGAGAGGGAGCAGTCGTTGTTCATGAGCAGCACCTTGCGGGCGTCGAGATAGTCGCTGCCGGTGGTTTCTACTTTGGAGGTGTTGAGGTGCGTGTGGCGGAGCGAGTATTCGTCGATGCGCGTGGGACCGAACTTCACGGCCTCTCCCACTTGCTTCACGCGCGTGGGCGGATGCGTGTGATACAGGATGGAGTATATACCCGAAAATCCCTCGGAGCTGACCACTTCTTCCTTGTACAAGCTTCCATCGGGTTGACGAAACTGCGTGTGTCGCTTTGGCGGGATCTGGCCCAGACGATGATAGTACATGGCGCGAAGGTTAGTTTATCAAAAATAAACAATCGCGCCGTGCGTTCCCACCAATCGGAAGACTGTTCTGTAATTTCAACTTTTACCAAATAAAAAATCCCGGCATGTGGAGCATACCGGGATCTTGCTGAATTTTATTTTTCGCCGATCACATTTTCCGGCGATCGAGTTCATTGGGAATGCGATCGAAGAGCTTCATGGCTTGCAGCAGGATCTCGTTCGTTTCGTTCATCACCTGGAAAAAGCCTTCGTTGTTCCACAGCTTACGGGCGATCTGTGCCTTGATATGAACCTGGAACAGTTTCTTCTTCAAGCGCAACTCCTTGCGGTCGGGCTTCACTTTGTTGCGTTCGCCCACTTTCACGAGGCCATCCAGCATGTCGTCGGAAACAACAAAGTTTTTCAGGAAGCTCTCGAATCCTTTTTTCTGGAGTTCATCCTTGTGTGTTTCGGCATAGCCGAAGGTATATTCCTGGATGGATGTGGAAGTGTACAGTTCGTTGAGGTAATGACTGTTCAACGTGGTGTCGAGCGGCACAAAATAGTCGGGCATGATGCCACCGCCGCCATAGACGGTGCGACCGTTCGGCGTGACATATTTCAGCGAGTCGTTAAAGCGAATGCTGTCGGCGTGAAAGAATTCTCCATGGTTGTAGCGGCTAATGATGTCGCGGGAGTATTCATCCTCATCCTCATAGGGCTTTTGAATGGAGCGGCCTGTCGGGGTGTAGTAGCGTGAAATGGTCAGGCGAAGTTCGGAACCGTCGCTGAGGTCGAAGGGCGACTGCACCAGTCCTTTTCCAAAGCTGCGGCGGCCCACGATGAGTGCGCGGTCGTTGTCTTGCAAAGCACCCGACAATATCTCGGAAGCGGAGGCGCTGCCTTCGTTTACCAACACGATGAGCGGCCCGGTCTCAAAATCGCCCCGGGCTGTCGACATGGCTTCGGAGTTATATTTTTTCTCTTTGCCATTGGTGAACACGATCTTCTTTCCTTCCGACAAAAATTCGTCGGCCATGTCGATGGCCATGTTCATGTAGCCGCCGGGATTTCCCTGGAGGTCGAGCACCAGCCGTTTCATGCCACTTTCTTTCAATTTCTTTAAGGCTTCGTGGAATTCTTCAAATGTGGTAGCGGCAAAGCGATTCACTTTGATATAGCCGGTTTGTGCATCCACCATGTAGGACACGTCCACAGAGTATTGCGGAATTTTGTCGCGCACAATTTTATAATCGATCTCCTTGCTGCCGCGCAGGATGGTGACCTTCACTTCGGTTCCTTTCGGTCCCTTCAGTGCCTTCATCACATCGGGTGATTGAACGCCTATGCCGGCCAGCAGCTTATCGTCAACCTTAATGATCTTGTCGCCGGATTGGATGCCCAGCGCTTCAGAAGGTCCGCCGCTCAGTGCGGAGACCACCACAATGGTGTCGTGAAAAATGTTGAACTCCACGCCAATGCCGTCGAAATTACCGCGCAGGTCTTCGTTTGCGGCGATGCGGTCGGTCGCGTTGATGTAGGCTGAGTGGGGGTCGAGCTTGTTCAGCATGTGCTGGATGGCGTCGTCCACCAATTCGCTGGTGTTTACGGTGTCCACATAGTCGTTTTGTATCTGGGTGAGCACTTCGCGAAATTTCTGGACGTCGCTGCCCACGTCGCTGGAGCCCTTGGGTGTGTTCAGGCGCGCTCCCACAAAAACACCCGCCGCGAGGCCCAGGCACAGCACCAGGGGGAGCCTGATCTGATATTTTGAATTGCTATTCTCCGTCATCTCGTAAGTAAATAAAAAGTAATAACGAACCGCTAAATTAAATGTTGGCGGCCAAACTCAATAGCCTGCGCACAAATTGTGCCGGGAAGGGCTCCCCAGGCCGGGGAGGCTCCATCCTAAACCGTCTCAGAATGGGCCGTGTTAAATCTGTTTCTTCGGGGGGTAAAAGTCGCCTAAAACACGAATTTTCGTTTATCTTTACAAGAATCATGAGCAAGGTAGCCCTAAAAGATACGCGCATTTCGGAACTGGTGGACCGCAACTATGTCCATGCCTATGTGCTGTTTTATTTTGGCATCCGGTTCTACGAATATTCCGAGCTCACCCTGGACCAGGTGTGCCAGCAACGCGGTCTGAAAGTTGACCAGGTGATCCGCGAAATGGAGGCGCCGTCGCATCTCCAGGAAGCCGACCTGCCGCTGGTTTCCTATCCGATCGACCTCATCATCGAATACCTGAAGCATTCGCATTTTTTATTCATCAAGCATAAACTTCCCTACATCGCGCGACTCGTGGAGAGCTTCAAAGCAAACCATGAAGATTTCCGGACAGTGGAACGCGACCTGAAAATTGTTTTCCCGCTGTTCGTCGAAGATTTTATCGCCCACATCTACGAAGAAGAAGATACGCTTTTCAGCTACATCCAGGCGCTGGAACGCGCGACGAAAGGCCGCTACCTGCCCACGAAGCTGTATTACCTGATGGAAAAAAATTCCGTCCAAAAATTCGCCATGGAACACGAAGCCCACGACGACGAAATGGAGGGCATCCGCAACATCACAAAAGATTATACCCTCACGCCGCAGGCGCCGCTGCATGTAAAAGTTTTGTATAACGAACTGAAAGGCTTCGAAAAAAGCCTCATCACCCACGCCCGCATCGAAAACGACATCCTCTTCCCCAAGGCCATGGCCCTGGAAAGCAAAGTGAAGACTTCCTTCTTCGAAAAAGCCAAATTAAATTAACGACACGTCAACAGTTTCACGTTTGACGGCACTTCCTACCGCGAATTGCGGCAAATTATTTTGCGGCACATTCTGTATATCAACTGCCGTAAAACTTTCGTCGAAAAACATAATGACGCACGCATCTCCAACGTTGTAGTTCCGTTCCTTAACCTACTATGCGAAAGATTATTCTGAACCTGGCTGTCAGCCTCGACGGCTTCATTGCCGGTCCCCACGGCGAATACGACTGGTGCCTTGCCGACGCCGACTACGGCATGACCAACTTCCTTAACAGCATCGACGCCGTTGTCATGGGCGGGAAATCATACCGGCTTCTGCTGCAGTATGGCGCACCGTATCCCGAATACACGAATTACGTATTCACGCGCACTGAAAAATCCACGCCTTATGCGAATGTGGTGTTCACCGGCGAAGACATTTCTGAGTTTGTGGAAGCGTTGAAGGAAAAAGAGGGAAAGAATATTTGGTTGTTTGGTGGTGCGGAGATCATCCATCCGTTACTGGAGAATGACCTGGTAGATGAGTTGATGCTGTCGGTGCATCCGTTGCTGTTAGGCGAAGGGTTGCCTTTGTTCCGGAAGTTAAATGAACGAAAGGTTTTTAAGTTGATGGATAGCATTACATATCCTTCGGGATTGGTACAGTTATATTATAAAAAATAATCGGAGCCCAATAATAATTGGAGCCCGCGAGACGCACGTCATGTCGCAGGCACAAGTGATCTAAAGAACTACGCCCGTAGTTCAAGACATCCAGAACTTCGAGTGCACAGGACCGGATAAGCTTCGTACGAATTAAAACGAAACCCGGCAAACACCGATGTCGCGCAGGCACAAGCTTCCTAAAGCTCTGCGCCCGAGTTCAACACATCCATAAGTTCGAGTGAGCATAGCCCGGATAAACGTCACACAAAACAAACCCTGCAAGCACTGATTGCCTCGTGGTGTCATCAAATGCTGCCCGATCCATTGCGCTATCCACGGGGTTCCTTGAAATCGTTCGAAGCCAGAGGAAGGGCGTGCCTGCGGAACGACGTGCTTTTGCTGATCGGTCAGAATTACTTCACAAGGTTTTGTTGTAGCTTGCCAGCTCAACACACACATTCATGGGTAGGGTTCTCGCAATCGACTATGGCACCAAGCGCACCGGCATTGCTGTGACGGACCCCTTGCGCATTATCGCCACACCCCTGGAGACGGTTGCCTCCTCAGGATTGCTGACCTTCTTAATAAACTACGCAAAAAAAGAAACCGTCGACGAGTTCGTGGTGGGCATGCCTAAAACGCTTTTGAACGAAGACTCGGCCATTGCGCCGCTGGTGCGCAAGTTTGTGGAGACGCTGAAAAAAACTTTCCCCGACAAGGCCGTCCATTTGGCCGATGAACGGTTTACCAGCAGCATGGCTATGCGCGCCATGATCGACGGGGGGATGAAGAAAAAAGACCGCCAGCAAAAGGGCAACGTCGACAAGATCAGCGCCACCATCATCCTGCAATCCTTCCTGGAGGCAAAGCGCTAGTCCCTCCATTTAGGCCCACTCCGGAAAAAGATTTTGCTCTAAAAGTATCTTCGTGAGGGAGAGGGAATTAAATGTGTTATTACCTTTGCGCCATGATTTATCCTATTATCATGTACGGCGATCCGGTGCTGCGTCAGCGGGCGAGTAACCTGGACCATGGCACGGACGTGCACCAGTTGATTGAAGATATGTATGAGACCATGCACAATGCCAGCGGCATCGGGCTGGCCGCGCCGCAGATCGGGAAAAGCATCCGCCTGTTTGTGGTCGATGGCACCATCATAGACGACGAGCCGGCGATGGCCGACTTCAAGAAGGTTTTCATCAACCCGGTGATGGTGGAAGAAACCGGCGAGCCGTGGGAATATGAAGAAGGCTGTCTCAGCATTCCAAACATCCGCGAAAAAGTAACCCGCAAGGAAAGCCTCACCATCAAATATTACGACGCCGACTGGGTGGCTCACGAAGAACATTACGACGGCATGAAGGCCCGCATCATCCAGCACGAATACGACCACATCGAAGGAAAAATGTTCGTCGACTACCTGACGCCGCTGAAGAAAAGACTGCTGAAGGGAAAGCTGGCCGACATCTCCAAAGGCAAGGTGGACACGGAATACCGGATCGCCGCGCCCTTGAAAAAATAATGTCGTGGCAACCTCTCCGCTGCCCATGAATATCCCCTCGCGCTTACCCGACGTTGGCACCTCCATCTTCACCGTCATGTCGAAGATGGCCCTCGACTATGGCGCCATCAACCTGTCGCAAGGGTTCCCCGATTTCAGTATCGATCGCCAGATCATCGAGCTGGTGCATCGCTACATGGTGGAAGACCACAATCAATACGCACCCATGCCCGGGGCCGTGGCACTGCGCAACGCCATTGCGGCCGTGATCGGGCGCACGTATGGGCGTACCGTTGACCCGGAAACGGAGATCACCGTCACGCCCGGCGCCACGGAAGCTATCTTTTCCATCATTGCCGCTTTCATCACCACCGGCGACGAGGTTTTGTTGTTCGATCCTTCGTATGACTCTTACAATCCGGCCATCCGCTTGAACGGAGGCATCCCGGTGCACCTCCACATGCGTCAGCCCGACTTCTCTATCGATTGGGCGGAAGTGCGGCAAAAGATCACGTCGCGCACGCGCATGATCATGATCAACACACCGCACAATCCCAGTGGCGCGGTGCTGTCAGCTGCCGACCTGCTCGAATTGGAGCGCATCGCCTTGCAGCACAATTTGCTCGTGGTGAGCGATGAGGTTTATGAAAGGCTCATTTATGACGGCACGCTCCACCAAAGCGTTTTGCGCTATCCGGGGCTGGCGGCACAAAGTCTCGCCGTATTCTCGTTTGGCAAGACCTTTCACGCCACCGGCTGGAAAGTGGGTTATGCCGTGGGGCCTTCGGCGCTGATGAAGGAAGTGCGCAAGGCTCACCAGTTTATCGCCTTTTCGGTGAACACCCCCGTACAACTGGCTTTGGCGGAATACCTGCAAACCCCGGATCACTATGAACGGCTGGGCGACTTCTACCAGCAAAAGCGCGATTTCTTCCTGGAACAGATCAAGGGATCCTCCTTTGAGCCTCGGCCTTGCAAAGGGTCGTATTTTCAATTGGTTTCCTACCGCGGCATTTCCTCACAACCCGACGTGGCCATGGCCGAGGAGCTGACGCAGAAATTTAAGGTCGCCGCCATCCCGGTTTCCGTTTTCTACCAGGACAAGACCGACAACCGGCTGCTGCGTTTTTGCTTTGCTAAAAAGGAAGAGACGCTGGCCAAAGCCTGCGAAATTCTCCGGAAACTTTAGACCCGTCCCGGAAACGGAACCAATCTCCAAACGGCCCGGACGCAAAAAATAAAAAAGGCCCCAAAACGTGGCTGTCCGCCGATTTTACACGCTTTCTCTGCGACGGCCAAAAAGCGCTTCGCATTTCCCCCGGCATTTGTTTTCTTTGCGGTCCGGATAATTTTACACCTGCCATGCACGACTTAAAAATCACCTTAATTCAGTCGGATATTCATTGGGAAGACGTTGACGCCAATTTGTCGGCGTTTGAGGAGAAGATCTGGCAGATCACGGGCTCGACAGACGTGATCGTGCTCCCGGAAATGTTCACCACCGGATTCACCATGTCGGCACAGAAATATGCCGAACACATGAACATGCGCACCTTTAAATGGATGAAGCAAATGGCCGATCAAACCGGCGCGCTCATCCTGGGCAGCTATATTGTGACGGTACACGACCGCTACTACAACCGTTTGCTGTGGATGGAACCCGGCGGAAATTTTAAGACCTACGACAAGCGCCACCTTTTCCGGATGGCCAACGAACATAAGACCTATGCGCCCGGCGAGAGCCTCCTCATCGGCACCTGGCGCGGATGGCGACTTTGTCCCCTGGTTTGCTACGACCTGCGTTTCCCCGTATGGAGCCGCAACAAGTGGGACCTCACGTCGAAAAGACTTTCCTATGATGCTGCCATCTATGTGGCCAACTGGCCCATTACCCGCATCGACGCCTGGGACACGCTGCTAAAGGCCCGCGCCATCGAAAACCTGAGCTACATCGTGGGCGTGAACCGCATCGGCCAGGACGGACAGGGTATTGAATACAATGGCCACTCGTCGGTGATCGGCCCCAAGGGCGACACGATCTACACCAACGAAGGCATGGAAGCTATCCGCACCACCGAACTCAGCGCCAACGCGCTCCAGGCCTTCCGCGACCGCTTCCCGGCGTTCATGGACGCCGACGATTTCACGATCGAGTTTGAGGAATACGGAGAGTCGGATTACCTCCCTGGATAATGCCCTGAGGGCTTGACTGAAGGGTACTGGAAATTTCCCGGGGCCGTTTTCTATTTCGTTGCGCAACGCCTACTTTTGCACCTCGATTTGTAAACGCTTTAATCTCATAAACTTCCATGTCCAGCCGCAAGATCACCCGCGCCCTCATTTCTGTTTTCTATAAAGACAATCTGGAACCTATCGTTCACACCCTGGCCAAGCAAGGCGTGGAGTTTGTGTCGACCGGAGGCACACAGGAGTTTATCGAGAAACTCGGCTACCCGGTAGTGCCAGTGGAGAAACTCACGGGCTATCCCTCCATTTTTGGAGGCCGCGTAAAGACACTACATCCCGCCGTTTTTGGAGGAATTCTTTACCGGCGTGAAGATTCTGGCGACTTGAAACAGGCCCAGGAATTCAACATTGCACCCCTGGACCTGGTCATTGTAGACTTATATCCCTTTGAAGAAACGGTGGCCAAGGGCGGCAGCGAAGAAGATATTATTGAGAAGATCGATATCGGTGGCATTTCCCTTATCCGCGGCGCAGCCAAGAATTTCCAGGATGTGCTCATCGTCTCGTCGCGCAAGCAATACGGGGCCCTGCTGAACTTGCTGCAGTCAGGCAACGGCACGACTTCCCTGGCCGAGCGGAAAAAGTTTGCCGCCATGGCCTTCGATGTCACGTCGCATTACGATACGGCCATCTTCAACTACTTCAACCAGGAATTCCAATTCCCCGGTTTCAAGAAAAGCATCCCGGACGGCCGCACGCTTCGCTACGGCGAGAACCCCCACCAGCGGGGGACCTTCTATGGCGACCTCGATGGTTTGTTCGAGCAATTGAATGGCAAAGAGCTTTCTTATAATAACCTGGTCGATGTCGACGCCGCCGTGAACCTGGTCAAGGAGTTTGAGGGCGAGACCGCATTTGTCATCATCAAACACACCAATGCGTGTGGCGTGGCGGTAGCCCCCACCGTAAAGGAAGCCTATCTGAAAGCCTTCCAGGCCGACACCCTCTCCGCTTTTGGCGGTGTGCTGGCCACTAACACGAAGATCGACCTGGCCGCAGCCGAAGAGATCAACAAACTTTTCTTCGAAATTCTCATCGCCCCGGCCTACGACGAGGACGCTTTGGCCTTGTTGAAGTCTAAAAAGAACCGGATGCTGCTGCTGCAAAAACAGTCGCTGAAGGAGACCATTCAATATAAGAGCATCCTCAACGGCGTGATCGAGCAAGATCTCGATCTAAAGACCGACGCCAGGGAAGATCTGAAGGTGATGACGAAGCGCGCGCCCAGCGCCCAGGAGGTAGACGCCCTGTTGTTTGCCAGCAAGATCTGCAAGCACACCAAGTCCAACACGATCATCCTGGCAGTAGACGGACAGCTGGTGGCCAGTGGTGTGGGTCAGACCTCGCGCGTGGACGCTTTGAAGCAAGCCATCGAGAAGGCGGCGGCGTTTGGTTTCACGCTCAACGGAGCGGTGATGGCTTCGGATGCATTCTTCCCTTTCCCCGATTGTGTGGAAATTGCTCAACAACACGGGATCAGGGCGGTCATTCAACCCGGGGGTTCGGTGAAGGATCAGGATTCGATCGCCTTTTGTGACCAACACGAAATGGCCATGGTCTTCACCGGCATCCGACACTTCAAGCACTAATAATGTTGTGTTTGTTGATTACTTCTTCGAGTGTAAGTTAAGAGCGATAAATTATTTTTACTGGCGCTAAAAAACTTACATTTTTGAAGCGTAAATCTTTAATTTGGTAAATTAAATGCAATTTTGCGTTTTACTCTCCAGTATATCAGGCGTTCACCACTTTTAACAATAGGCAAAAGACATACATGGCATTTTTTGACTTCTTCACCAGCGATATCGCGATAGACCTGGGCACTGCAAACACTCTGATTATCTACAAGGATAAGATCGTAGTCGATGAGCCTTCCATCATCGCGCTCGACAAAGTGAACACGAAGGTACTAGCCATCGGCCGGGAGGCCATGCAAATGCATGAAAAGACCCACGATCACATCAAGACCATCCGTCCCTTGAAAGAAGGCGTGATTGCCGACTTCCAGGCAGCCGAGATGATGATCCGCGGTCTCATCAAAATGATCGACACCGGCAAACGCCTCTTCCCACCGTCATACCGCATGGTGATCTGCATTCCTTCGGGCATCACCGAAGTGGAGAAGCGCGCCGTGCGCGACTCGGCTGAACACGCCGGCGCCAAGGAAGTATACATGATCTATGAACCCATTGCCGCAGCCATCGGCACGGGCATCGATATTGAGCAGCCCATCGGCAACATGATCGTTGACATCGGTGGAGGAACGACCGACATCGCGGTGATCGCCCTTTCGGGGATCGTCTGCGACCAGTCCATCCGCGTCGCCGGCGACACGTTTAACCGCGACATCCTGGATTACATGCGCCGCCAGCACAACCTGCTGATCGGTGAGCGCTCTGCCGAGAAAGTAAAGATCGAAGTAGGTTCTGCCCTGACGGAACTGGACGACGGCCCTCCGGATTATGAGATCCGCGGTCGCGATCTGATGACCGGTATCCCCAAGACCATCAAGATCAGCTATTCTGAAATTGCTTTCGCCCTCGACAAATCCGTTTCCAAATTGGAAGAAGCCGTATTGAAAGCATTGGAGACCTCACCTCCGGAATTGTCGGCCGACATCTACGAACGTGGCATCTACCTGACGGGTGGAGGAGCTTTGTTGCGCGGGCTCGACAAGCGCCTGGCCTTAAAGACCAAATTGCCCATTCACGTGGCAGACGATCCGCTGCGCGCCGTGGTTCGCGGCACCGGCCAGACCCTGAAAAATATTCAACAATATCGTGCAGTATTGATGACGTAAGACATGGAGCGGCTCCTTCTGTTTGTTTATCAAAACCGCGCCTTTTTTTCCTTTCTAGCATTAGAGATTTTTTGCGCCTGGCTGATCGTGCAAAACAATCAGTACCAGGGCACCAAGTTTTTTAATTCCTCCAATGGGCTCGTCGCCACCATGAACAACTTCTCGCAAGGGGTGCGCGACTATTTCCAACTGAGCGAAGTGAACCGGATGCTGGCCGAGGAAAACGCCGCCCTTAAAAAGCAGCTGGGCCGTCCCGGACATCCCATGGTCTATCCCCTGGATTCACTGACCATCCGCGACTCGGTGATGGTGAAACAATACGATTTCATCAGCGCCAAAGTGGTGAACAACCACGTTGACTTCTTCAAAAACTACATCACCATCGACAAGGGAAGAGACGCCGGCCTGGAAGCGGGCATGGGCGTGATCAGCCCGTTGGGCGTGGTGGGCAAGATAAAAACGGTGTCCAGCCACTACAGCGTGGTCACTTCCATCCTGCACATCGACTGGATGGTGTCGGCGCTGCTGAAGCGCACCGGCGATTTCGGAACGGTGCAGTGGCAGGGAAGCGATCCCGACCACATTATCCTCAAATACATTCCACCCCATGTCAAGCCCATCGTTGGCGACTCAGTGGTCACCTCCGGTTTCAATGCCATTTTCCCGGAGGGCGTCATGATCGGCACGGTGGACGACGTGAAGCTTCGCAATGGGGCGCTTTTCTATGACCTGCAGGTGAAGCTCAGCCAGGACTTCCGGAAGCTTTCCTTTGTGACCCTGGTCAAAAATAATCTGCGGCAAGAGCAGGATTCGGTGGAACAGGTTATTCTTAAACTGGAACGATGAGCAGGTTCAGCATTTTAAGCATCATATCCTTTTTCATTTACCTGTTCTACCAGGTATTGATCCTTCAAAACGTGGTGCTGTGGCATACGGCTTTTTGTTTTTTGTATGTCGCCTACCTGCTGGTGCTCCCCGTGGAAACCAACCCGCTCGTCCTAATGGGCATCGGGTTTATGATGGGCTTCACGGTGGACCTCTTTTACGAGAGTATCGGTCAGCACGCCTTCGCCTGCGTGCTCATCATGTACGTACGCAACTATTGGCTCAATAATCTTACACCGCAAGGCGGTTACGACAGCGGCGCCGTACCTTCGCTGGCCTATGGCGCGCAATGGTTCGTGGTCTACATCACTCCCATGCTGTTCCTGCACCACGTGGTGCTGTTCTATATAGAGGCCGGTGGTTTCGGTATGTTTTGGTTCACACTGTGGAAGGCAATTACCAGCACTTTTTTTACTTTGTTTGTAATTTTAATTGCGCAGTTCTTGTTCCCCAGCGGAAGAGGTCGCTAAGCTTTGCGCGCGACACATGTCTTTGTATTTTTTTACGCCCGGTAGAAGGATTTAAAACTTTGTCGACAAATGAATGAAGGCAGGAAAGAAATAATTCAGATCGTATTTGTGCTGGTGGCCTTTGTCTTCCTGGTTAAACTTTTCTTTATCCAGGTGCTGGACGACCGCTACGCCCAATTGGCCAATAGCAACGCCATTCTACGCCAGATCGACTATCCCGTGCGCGGCCTGATCCGCGACCGTCACGGAAAGCTCATTGTATACAACACCCCGGAATTCGATCTCCAGATTATCCACCGCGAGGTGAAGAACCTGGACACCGCCCGTTTTCTCGACGTCTTTTCGCTCACCCGTGCAGAGCTTCTTCAGACTTTCAAGGAATTGAAGCAAAAAAAGGAATACTCCCCGGTAAAACCTACCATCTTCCTGACCAAGCTTTCGGCGCGCGATTTTGCCAAGATCGAGGACAACATTGACGAGTTCCCGGGTTTCTACATCCAGGCCCGTACCACGCGCGCTTATAACGCCCAGGCGGCGGCCAATGCCATCGGGTATGTGAGCGAGATCTCGAAAACAAAACTGGAAAAAGATAAAACCGGCATCTATAAGCAAGGCGACTACATCGGCCAAAGCGGCATCGAAGCCTTCTACGAACAATATCTCCGCGGCACCCGCGGCGTGCGTTTCAAACTCCGGAACGTTGACGGCATCGAAAAAGGATCTTTCCGCGACGGCGAAATGGACACCTTGTCCACCCCAGGCCAGGATCTGACAACGACGCTCGACCTGGACCTGCAGAGCTACGGCGAGTACCTTATGAAAGGAAAATCCGGAAGTATTATCGCCATCGAACCGAGCACGGGCGAGATTTTGTCCATGGTCTCCGGTCCATCCTATGATCCCACGCTGTTGACGGGCAAGAACTACAGCTCCAACTTCGTGCTCATCAGCAATGATACCATGAAGCCGCTGTTCAACCGGCCGCTCATGGCCCAATACCGCCCCGGTTCCATCTTCAAAATCGCGCAAGCCATGGTGGCCTTGCAGGAAGGGGTGATCACACCGGAGACGCGAATCCGCTGCGACCGCTCCATCATCGACTGCCACGGTCCGCACACCAATGAAGATCTGCGCGGGGCCATCACCAATTCTTGTAACCCGTATTTCCGCGACGTCCTTCGCCGCATGCTGAACAAGGGCAAGTCCAACAATCCATTTGATGACACGCGCATCGGGTTGACAGAATGGGACAAGCACATTAGCAGTTTTGGATTTGGAAAGCGACTGGGCATCGATTTGCCAAACGAGAAAAACGGATTGGTCCCTAGCCCTGCATTCTATGACCGGGCGTATGGCGGGCGACCCTGGAAATTTTCAAACATCTACTCCATCGCTATCGGCGAGGGCGAAAACCTGGTGGTGCCGCTACAGATGGCCAACTTTGCGGCCACGGTGGCCAACAAAGGATATTACATAACGCCGCACCTCGTGAAGTCCATTGGCAATTCCGGCAAACCCTTGCCGGCGTATATCGAAAAGCACTACACTACCATCGACTCGATGTATTTCAGGGTAGCGGCCGACGCGATGCAGCGCGTGGTGGAAGAGGGAACGGGTCAGTACCGCGCCAAACTGAAAGATGTTATTGTGTGTGGCAAGACCGGAACGGTACAAAACGATCCAAAGCCTGCACATGCGGTGTTCATTGCCTTCGCCCCGAAAGTAAATCCGAGGATCGCCGTTTCCGTGTATGTTGAATCCGCAGGCCAAGGTGGACGCTCGGCGGCCTCTATCGCCAGCCTCATGATTGAGAAATATTTGTACGGCGCCACGCAGCGTCCGCAGATCGAGGAATACGTGTTGAAAGGAAAATTCCTGAACTGATGAGAAACAACAACGACATCATATCCGACAAAATGGATTGGGTGACCGTGGCGCTCTATTTCGCCATTGTCTTCCTGGGATGGATAAACATCTACGCCGTTACTTACGACCAGGCCAAGAGCATTTCGATCTTCAACGTCGACATCAACTCGGGACGGCAACTTATTTTTATTGTCGGTTCCATTTTTATCATCCTGGCCATTCTCATTGTCGACATGCGGTTCTATGAGACCTTCGCCTATGTCATCTATGGGGCGATCCTCTTCCTGCTGTTGCTGGTGCCGATCGTCGGAAAAGAAGTGGGTGGTAACAAGGCTTGGTTGGGCATCGGATCGTTTGGTGTTCAACCTTCGGAGTTCGCCAAATTCGCCACGGCGCTGGCCGTCGCGAAGTATATCGGTTCCGTTGGGTTTAGGATGGACCAACTGCGCAACCAGATCATACTCTTTGCCATGATCGGGGCGTCGATGTTGCTCATCCTATTACAAAAAGATACAGGAACGGCCCTGGTGTTCACGGTTTTCACGCTGGTCTTTTTCCGGGAGGGCATGTCGCCCATGCTCATCATTTGCGGGGTGGCGGCAGCGATCATTTTTATCCTCACCCTGCTGGTCAATTCGTATTACCTCTTCATCGGCATCGGCGTCATCCTGGTCGTTGCCATTGTGATGGGCAAGAAAAAACTTAAACGCATCGCGATGCTGACCGCCGCGGCGATCGCCTTGTGTTGTGTGATCATCAGCGTGGACTATGTGGTGACCAACGTGCTAAGACCTCACCAACAAAACCGGATCAAGGCCCTCATCAATCCCGATGCCGACCCGCTTGGTTTTGGATGGAACGTCACCCAGTCGAAGATCGCCATTGGCAGCGGTGGATTTTTGGGCAAGGGATTTTTGAAAGGCACACAAACCAAATTCGATTTCGTGCCCGAGCAGAGCACCGACTTTATTTTCTGCACCATCGGCGAAGAGCACGGTTGGCTGGGCAGCCTTTTTATCATGACCCTTTTTGTGGGCCTGCTCTTGCGGATTGTGTTTTTGGCGGAGCGACAGAAAAATCGTTTTGCGCGGGTGTATGGGTATTCGGTGGCGTGTATTTTCTTTTTCCACTTTGCGGTCAACATCGGGATGACCATTGGGTTGTTCCCCGTGATCGGGATCCCGTTGCCCTTCTTCAGCTACGGCGGATCTTCGCTGTGGGGCTTTACGATCCTGTTGTTTATCCTGCTCAAACTGGATATTCACCGGATGCAAGTATTGCAACGGATCTAAAATGTTTCTGCGATCTATTTCTTAGCGGAGCTTTCGACGGCCGCCGGTACAGGGATCATATCACCGCGATGGTATCGCGACCAGCGCACGATGAGTGGCACCAAAATTACCGTCGGCGAAAGCCATGCGACGATTGGCGGTATGAATGTACCGTTGTTCACCACGAGAAACGCTGTGAGGGCTGCGATGTAGCAGCCGATCATCCGTTGCAAATGCGCTACGAGCCAGAATTTTTTGCTGTCTACGGTATGCCGATAATAGCGCACATCTTTTTGCGCGAGTCTCAAACCAAAAAATCCAAAAACGAGGAAGACCACGCCAAACTGTTCTCCCTTCCATAATTGATACGCACCCAATGCCATGAATCCGAAACCGAAGACAATCATGCCCAGGGTAAGGATCCAGTCGATCGCAGTCGCCTGCTGGCCTTCGCCAAGCTTTTTCAGATACAAGTAACGCTCGCCCGTGCCGACCAGGTACAATGTGAACACCCCCACCATGAACAGAAAATAATTGGGATGGAGCACCGACAGCAGGAGGGACGACGCGCCCGCGGTGATCATGGCAAAAAGAAAGGCCTTACCCACCTTGCGATGAAGCCGGTCGCCTTTGGTTTTGATGAGGTTGATGGTGCCGGCAATCAGGCCGACAGCGCCTCCGGAAATGTGAAGGACCAGAACAATCTTGAATAATTTTTCCATCGGTTTAGGCTAGGTGACAAATGATATGACCAGAAGGGACCTAACGGTCTGACCTTACAGGAACCGTCTTTCCACCAGCTCCATAAATTCATGAAACTCCTCGCTGTCGTGGTCCCAACCGGTGGCGTGCTCCTCTTCAATGTAGCGCATGGCCGCTTTGATGTTGTCGTAGCGATCGAGTTGGTCGATGGCGCGGCTGAACAATTCGAAGTCACCGTGAAAAAGCACTTTGGTGAACATGAATTTTTGGTTGATAGTGAGGCTGTCTTTGATCTTCCCGATCTTTTGAAAATTGTCGATGACGGCCGCCCGGGGTTGTTGTTTGATGGATTCGTTCAGCGAGGGCTGGGGTGCCTGGGGCTTTACCTCGGGCGCAGGCTTGGGAGGCTGCGGCGCCGGTTTAGGAGGCTCGGGTGCCTTCGGCGCTTCTTCTTTTACCAAGGGCGTGATCAACGGCTGGCCTGGCGGCGGCGGCAAGACGGTCGCAGGCTTGGGTGCTGGAGGCGTTGAAACAATTTCGGGAGCCTGCATTTTGGACACATAAAACTTGTTCGCGTCCAGTGGCACGACGGCCGAGAATTTCTCCAGGTATTCCTCCACATCTTCCGGATTGAAGTTCACTTCTTCCAGGATCTGGTCCAGGATGGCAAAGGCTTCGTTCCCGGAAATTTCCTTGACGTCTCTTTCTTCCAGTTTTTGCAGCATGCGCTCCAGCGGCGCTTTGTTTATCTTCAGATATTTGATCTCTTCGCGAAAGGGTGCCACTTCGAGTTTGTTGTTCTTTCCCGCCAGGATCATGGCGAAGAAATCGTAGGGGTCAAACACGGCCAGCAGCGCCTGACTGACAGCCTTTTTCAATAAGGGGGCAAAGTGGGCCTGGCCAATGGAGATGTTTTGCGACAACACCCGCATTAAATTCTCAAGCGATTCCTTCACTTCCTCGTTCTCATAGTCGAAGTAGGCGCTTTTCAGCTTCTTGGTCTCTTCGCGCCACGACTTGAACAGCTCGCGCACGATAAAAAGATTTACCTGCTGCACGTTGCACAGCGACAGGATCTCCTGTCCCGTGATCTTTTCTTTCGAGGCAAAGAATCCCTTCAGCACTTTGTCGGCGTAGGCATCGCCATAAAGGGCGATGGCTTCCAGACTAATCTTTTCGTCCATGCGGTAATAGTCAGATTAATACTTTGGCTATAAAGTTAATGGATATTCAGCAATGTGCACATTCCGGGCCCTCCGGATCAACCCTGGTTTTTGCCGTTGAATTTTGCCTATTTCAATCCACCGAAAACGCCATGGCCAAACTCACGATCGAAAATCTTTTCCACCGGGAATTGGAGGTCAGCGACCTCAAAAGCCTTTTGCACCACCTGCACAGCCACGGGGTTGACTGGATGCACGCCTGTGGTGCCAAAGGTCGTTGCACCACGTGCAAAGCGATCGTCGTGAGCGGTCTGCAGCATCTAAACGCGCCCACGGCCCCGGAATTGCGATATCGGCAGGAGGGCCTGTTGCGGGAAAATGAACGGCTGGCATGCCAGGCTACGCTGCAGGGTGACGTCTGCATCCGGGTGCCGGAATCGGGGAAGTTGCCCCACGTTCAGTACTCACCCTAAGTTCGCCTGCGTTTCCGGTCAACCGCAGAAACTTTGCCCTTTCCTCCCACCCCACATCCGGCGACAACCTCTATCTTTAAGCCCATGTTTATCGAACCCCATCTTGGCAGAGGATCCAGGCGCGAACAGGCGGGCTGGATCGAAGTGATCGCCGGCTGTATGTTTTCCGGTAAGACCGAAGAGCTGATCCGCCGACTCAACCGGGCCATCATTGCCAAACAGCACGTGGAGATCTTCAAGCCTGTGATCGACCGGCGCTATCACCAGGAGCAGGTGGTGTCGCACAACGAAACCGCCATTCGCTGCACTCCGGTAAATTTTGCCAACGACATTTTGCTGCTGGCCGGCAACTGCGACGTGGTGGGCATCGACGAGGCCCAGTTCTTCGACGATGCCATCGTGGAGGTTTGCAACAACCTGGCGAACCAGGGCAAGCGCGTGATCGTCGCGGGGCTGGACATGGACTATGAAGGAAAACCTTTTGGCTCGATGCCCCATTTGCTGGCGGTGGCCGAGTTTGTCACAAAAGTTCACGCCATCTGTGCACAAACCGGCGAACTGGCGTCGTTCTCTTTCCGGTTGAGCGACAACGATGCGCAGGTGATGCTGGGCGAAAAAGGAGAATATGAAGCGCGCAGCCGGACCGCCTTCCTGCAAGGCATGAAAGAAAGAAAAAAATGAAAATGCCCCGTCTTCTTTGCCGAATCGCGGCGACTTTGTTTTTGAGCTTCGCTTTGTTCCCCCGCCCGGTTTCCGCACAGGGCGACATCCCGCTTGGCAATTGGCGGATGCACATTTCCTTTAACCAGATCAACAGCATTGCGATCGGCAATCAAAAAGTATATGCCGCGGCGCGCAACGGCGTGATGGTGTTCGACCGGGCCGACAACAGCATTACTACCTATTCAAAACTCGATGTACTGAAAGGACATGCCATCACTTCGATAGCTTATGACGTCACTTCACAGACCCTCCTCATCGCCTACGAGAATGGCGTTCTGGATATCGTGGATAGCCAACACGTGATCACCAGCCTCGATCCCACAAAAAATTCCTCCCTCACCGGCTCAAAGAAAATCAACAACATCACCCTTCACGACAACCTCGCCTACCTCGCCGCAGACTATGGGGTAGTCCTCTTCGACGTACGGAGCAAGCAAGTCAAAGAAACCTGGCGCGACCTGGGCGGCACAGGCGAAACGCTGAAAATCCTGCAAAGCGCCTTCACCACCGACAGCGTTTTCCTGGCCACCGGAAAAGGTGTGATCGCCGGCAGCCTCGACGACAACTTGCTGGATTTTAACAATTGGAGACGTTTTGATACCGGCGACTTCAATGCGCCTATCCAGTCGGTTGCGTCCGTAAACGAAAAGGTTTACGCCGCGATCAACACTTCCGGAATTTTCGAATATGGCAATGGAAGCTGGACCAAGGAAACCTTTCTGCAGGGCGCAACATTCCAATCCCTCAATTCAACCGAATCGACGCTCACCATCGCGCAAGATGACAAGGTCTGGACACTCTCCACGTCCAACGCCTTGTCGCTGATGGCCGACAAGCTCATCACCCACCCCTCCATGGCGTTGCTGGACGCCGGCAAACTTTGGATCGGCGATGCGCTCAATGGACTTGTCACCAACGCGAACGGCCCCTTCATCCGTTTTGTACCCAACAGTCCCGTCAATGCCACAGCAGTTCGACTGACGTCCCAAAATCAAGTCATGTATGCTGCCGAGGGTGGACACACCACTGATTTCAAAGGACAAGGCAACCCCGGCATGATCGACATGTTTCAACAAGGTTCCTGGGCGGTGGAGACCACCGCGTTACAAGATCTTACCGATGTCGCCTACATCGCCACGACACAATATGTTTCATCGTTTGGATGGGGCGTACAGCGATGGGACGGACAAGGCGCGGTTACGCTCTACGATGAGACCAATAGTCCACTCGTTAACACGGCGCCACCGGATCGCCACGTGAACATCACCAGTTTGGCGGTTTCTGAAGACGGACTGTGGGTTGCCAATTATGGCGCTGCCCAGCCCCTGCATTTATTAAAAAGCGACAACACCTGGCAGTCTTTTTCTTTTACCTATGCGCCGGCGCGCTTTCCAACAAAGTTGGTCACGGATCTTTATGGCAATGTCTGGATGGTGCCCAACCCCGATTCTGGTGGCGGCCTGGTGGCATTCAATAAATCCAAGTCGGTTTATCTCACCAACATTGCCGGGGCGGGCGGATTGCCCAGCAAGGCCGTGCGCTCCATCGCCGTGGATCGCGACGGATTGGTTTGGGTTGGGACGGACCAGGGTGTGGCCTACTTCATCGATCCCTACGGCGTCTACGATGGAGCCGTGGATGCCATCAAGCCTATTTTCGATGACCGCTTTTTGTTGAAGGACGATAAAGTAACGGCGATCGCCGTGGACGGGGGCAACCGGAAATGGATGGGCACCGAACGCGGGGTTTGGTTGTTCGGCCCGGATGGACAAAGCCAGGTGTATAATTTCACCACGGCAAACAGTCCCTTGCTCTCGAATGTGATCCGCGATATCGCGATCGATGGAAAAAGCGGAGAAGTTTTTTTTGCTACCGACGAAGGTGTTGTGTCTTTTCGCGCCGACGCTACGGAAAGCGTGTCGACGTTTCAGACGGTGAAGATCTTTCCCAATCCCGTCTCCTCCGAGTTCGCTGGCACGGTAGGGATCACGGGCCTGGCCACGGATGCTATCGTGAAGATCACCGACATCACCGGCAAGCTGATCTGGCAAACCCAGGCCAATGGAGGCACGGCCTCGTGGAACGCCCTAGACTACACCGGGAAACGACCCTCCACCGGCATCTACCTCGTGTTCAGCGCCACGCCCGACGGAGCCGAAAGCGTTGTGGGCAAGATTGCGTTTGTTGATTAGGTGAACAATAAAATCGCGTAGTGTGACGCGGTCCGTTCCGTTATCGCGTAACTTTCCGGCATCATGCTGCATAAGACAAGGGGCATCGTTTTCAGGTTCACGAAGTATGGCGAGACGTCCATCATTGTCAACATCTTCACCGAACTTTTTGGCTTGCAGAGCTACATCGTGAACGGTGTGCGCAGTAAATCTTCAAAGAATAAGATCGCGTTGTATCAACCGCTCACCTTGCTGGAGATGGTGGTCTATCATCGCGAGAACGCCAACATCAACCGGATAAAAGAAGTGAAATGCTTCTATCCCTATCAAACCATACCGGTAGACATCAAGAAATCGGCGTTGGCTATTTTTATAAACGAAGTGTTGAACAAAACCGTGAAGGATGAGAGTCACGCTCAGGATCTGTGCACCTTCCTCATGGAGTCGCTGCAGGCGTTGGACCAGATGACGGAGAAGGCGGAGAATTTTCACCTCCTGTTCCTCCTCAAGTTGAGTCGCCTCCTGGGTTTTGGCGCCTACAATCTCATTGAAGTGCTAGGTCCGCGGGCCTCCGACGAGGAAACGGAACGGCTATTGGCCCAACTCATTCCTGCGGATTACAACACTTTTATCCCGCTGACCAATACGCAGCGCAGGGCGATCCTTGAATTGTTGTTAAAATTCTATGCCGATCACATTGATACTTTCGGAGAGATGCGGTCGGTGCAGGTGTTGCGGGATGTGATGGGATAAAAAAAAGAAGGCAGAACGCTCTGCCTTCTTTTTTATACTTTGTTATGCTCTGGTCTAACCTAACCGTTTGGCCACTTCGTCCCAGTTTACGACGTTATACCAAGCGGCCACGTAGTCATTTCGTTTGTTTTGGTATTTGAGATAGTAGGCATGTTCCCACACGTCGAGTCCCAGGATCGGGGTGCCTTTCAATTCACTGCTGTCCATCAGGGGATTGTCCTGGTTTGGGCTGGAGCCGATTTTGAGCTTGCCGCCATCGCTGACCAGCCAGGCCCATCCGGAACCAAAGCGGCCCATGGCAGCCTGGGTGAATTGTTCTTTGAATTTGTCGAACGAACCGAACGCACCGTTGATGGCATCGCCGATCTTTCCCGTGGGTCCTGCCCCGCCGGGAGGGCCCATTACCTGCCAGAAGAAGTTGTGATTCCAGGCTCCGCCGCCGTTGTTCCTGGCTTTCGGCGACAGCTTGGAGGCGTTGGCAAAGAATTCTTTTTCGGTAGCGAACGTGATCTTATCGGCAGCAATAGCATCGTTCACATTCTTGATGTAGGCGGTATGATGCTTGTTGTAGTGAATGTCCATGGTGGTGGCATCGATGCTGGGTTCGAGCGCATTGTAGGCATAGGGTAACGCCACCTGCGAAAATTGCAAGGCAGTTAAAGTTTTTGTTTCAACGGGCGTGTCTGAAGACTGGGTAGAAAAGGCGGCTGTGGCCTTAGCAATGACCGGTGAACTCACCGTGGCCACTACCGTTGCCTTCAGCGAATTCTGAATAAACTTTCTGCGTGAAGTGTTCATAAATTAGGGTGCGTTTTGTCTGAAGTAAATTTACTTAAAAATCTTTAGCTTGCTGAACCAATTAACATCGCTCATTACCTATGGAAGAAATATTGTATGACGAAATTCCATCGCTCGATCTCGCCGATTTTTATGGTGACGATCCCGCGAAGAAGAAGAAATTTGTCGCCGATCTCGGCGCCGCCTACCACAGCATCGGCTTCGCTGCCATTCGCCATCATTTCCTAACAACCGAGATGCAGGATAAGTTATACGCGGCGATCAAAAAATATTTTGCCTTGCCCGATGACGTAAAGAAAAAACACGAGCTCGCCGACCTGGCCGGACAACGCGGCTACACCGGCAAAGGCAAAGAACATGCAAAAGGAAGAAACACCGGCGACCTGAAAGAATTCTATCACGTGGGCCAGGAGTTGCCCGCAACGGAGTTGGCTCAAGAGGGTTATCCCGACAACATCTGGCCTGCCGAAGTGCCCGAGTTCAAAGCGGTATCCAATGACGT
>CBIHQM010000036.1:0-26359 GCA_966211885.1 uncultured Chryseolinea sp. | reverse complement strand
GATTGGAACCGGAAGGAAATGAGTCCCGTGCTTTTGGAGAGAAAAATGCCCAGCGGCGTGATGTTGTCGCGCAGCGATTCAAAATGAAAATTCTTGACCACGCCGACCACGGTAAAAACATCGCGTTTGTCTTTGTCGATTGAATTGCTCCCTCCGGCAAACGCGAAGGTCTCGATTTTTTTGCCAATGGGATCGGCAGCGATGTTGAACGCCTGGGCGGCCGCCTCATTGAGGATGATGCCGGTGGAATCCGAGATAAAGTCGCGCGAAAAGTCCCGTCCATCCTTGATCTCCATGCCTAAGGTTCCGATATAGTCGTAGTCAACATTGAATCTCTGCATGCCGACCATGTTCTCCTGGGTCGGTTCTTTTCCCATGGGCCAGTAGGTGCTGTTGTTTCGATCGGTGCCGGAGACGGGGAGGGATCCGGAAATCGTCGCGCTCAGGATGTGGCTATTCTTTAACATTTCGTTTTTGAAACTTTCCAACTGATCGCCCATGGCATTCGCTTCCCTGATCACGATGACCTGGTCTTTGTTAAATCCTATTTTCTTTTGCTGGATATAGGTGAGCTGACGGTTGATGGTGATCGTTCCCACAATGAGGAATATGGAAATGGTGAACTGAAAAACCACCAAGCCGCTCCGGATCAATCCGCTCTTCATTCCCAACGCCAGCTTTCCTTTGAGAACATTCACCGGTTTGAAGGCCGATAAAAAGAAGGAAGGATAAACACCGGCCAAAGCACCTACAAACAAAGACAGCCCGATAAACAAAACCAGAAAATCAGGATCCGCCACCGGAATATGAAGATGCTTGCCGGAAAGATCATTGAACGTGGGAAGGAATACGAAGGCCAACCCCAACGCCAGCAGGAAGGCCATGACACTGATCAGGACAGACTCCAGCAGGAATTGACGAACCAGGTGCGAGCGAAGCGATCCCAGTACCTTTCTGACGCCAACTTCCTTGGCGCGATTGGCGGACCGTGCGGTGGACAGGTTCATAAAATTGATGCAGGCAATGACCAGGATAAAAAGCGCGATGGCTCCGAAAAGATAGATGTAGACAATGTCACCGGCGGGTTCCACTTCGACCATGGTCTTGGCACGCAAATGCACATCGGTTAGCGGGATAAGCCAGAACTTGAATATGCTGCCGTCGGCGGCGAGTTTTTCGGGCGTGTTTTCCGCGCCCAGGAATTCACGGATCTGGGGACCAACATATTTTTCCTGCATCCCGAAGAATTTCTTTTCCAGCCCTTTTGCATCGGTACCTTTCTTCAGCAGCACATAGGTGTGGAAATTGTTGCTGAGCCACACGGTGTTTTTGCTCTCGTCAAGGTTCAACATCGACACCAGGATGTCGAAGTGAAACTGGCTGTTGTCGGGAAAATTCTCCATAACCCCGACAATTTTGTTGTTCCAATTATTGAAGAATGTAAGCGTTTGCCCGATTGGATTTTCATTGGGAAAATATTTGTCGGCAATTCTGCGGCTTACAACAATGGTATTGGGTTCCGTGAGCGCTTTTGCAGGATTGCCATGAAGAAAGGGAATGGTGAAGACCTTGAAGAAAGAGCTATCGGCGAACGCAATATCTTTTTCCTTGAAATTCTCCTTGTCCTTTTTCACCAGGTAGCTCCCCTGGGTGCGGATCCGCGCAACAGCTTCCACTTCAGGGTAGTCCTGAAGCACGGCCGTGGCAAGGGCTGGCGGCGTCACGGCCATGTCATAGTCCAGGTTGCCGAATTTGATCCGGAAATTCACCCGGTAGATGCGGTCGCGGTTGACGTGTTGGGTGTCATAGCTCAACTCGTTAAGAATAAAGAGCGAGATGATCAGGCAGGAAGCAACACCCGTGGCCAGCCCCGCAATGTTGACGAGCGAGTAGAAACGATGTTTGGTAAGATTGCGCACGGCAATCTTAAAATAGTTTTTAAACATGAGCCTTGTGGTTTGAGTGTCGGTAATGAGAACTTGTTTTTGGGTCTGTCGCAAACCCTTGGTATGACCAAATCGCTTTAATGCGTGATGATAAGCATCGATAAACTTTTTGCCGCCTGCCATTTCTTTTTCCACGAGCGTGCAGAGATGATCAAGAATTTCTTCCTGAAAACCCTCCAGGACAATGCCCCGGGAGCTTAGATCGTTGACGATGTAATCGATATGTTCGCTCGTTAGCAACGGCATGGCTTTAGCCTACTTTTACCTGCAATACTGCAGACATGGTTTTGATGAAATCTACAAATTCGGCCACCCTGTCTTTGGCCAGGGATTTTCCTTCCGAAGTCAACGTATAATATTTCCGGACGCGCTTGCCGATGTTCACGACTTCCGTTTTGACCAGGCCGTCGTTTTCCAGCTTATGCAAGGCCGGGTACAGCGCGCCTTCGGTGAGCAGGATCCGGTCTTGCGAAAGCTCGCCCACCATTTGCGTGATCTCATAGCCATACATTTTGCCGTTGTCTTTTAACACCTTTAAAATGATGGTTTGCAGGGTGCCCCTTAATAATTCGGTTGGATGCATAAACTGTTAATACATAAAGTTCTTATGCTTTAGACGCTTATTTTGGCGCCAGGTTGCAGCACCCAAAAAAAATAATCTCAAATCCTGCCCAATCCGCCATTTTCGGCCTTTTTTCGCGAAAAAGACCCCAAACGCCGCTTCCGCATAATTGGAACAATACTGTATATTGGACGGCTTGATCGATTGTATCTTTTAAATAGAAGCCCATGCTGAAGTATTGTATGCTCACCTTATCCGCCCTGCTCGTTTCTATTTTTTGCTCCGGTCAGAATCCCCAGGCGGAAAAGGAATTGCAATCGGTGATCGACGACCTGGATGTGGTTGGCCTTTCCGTGGTGGTGGTCAACCAAGGTGATATCGTCTACAAACATCAATTCGGGATGCAGGATGTGGAAAAGAATATTCCGCTGAGCGACCGCACCCTTTTCCGGATCGCGTCCATATCCAAATCATTTTCCGCCGTCACCATCATGCAACTCATGGAAGCGGGGAAACTTAACCTCGACGACGACGCCAGCAAGCTGGTGGGCTTCGCCGTAAGAAATCCAAAATTCCCCGACAAGGTCATCACGCTGAAAATGCTGCTCTCGCACACCTCCAGCATCAACGACAGCCAGGGCTATTTCTACCTGGACCTGATCGACCCGGCGAAGAATCCCAACTGGGCAAAGTGTTATAGCGACTATGCTCCCGGGGCAAAATATCTGTACTGCAATCTCAATTTCAATATGATCGGCGCCATCATCGAACGGCAAACCGGTGAGCGATTCGACCAGCGCATCAAACATCGCATTCTCGATCCCCTGGGACTCTATGGAGGCTATTGTGTCGACTCGCTGGATGCCTCACGCTTTGCCACGTTGTATGACTATGATACCCTGAACAAAAAATTTATGCCCATGCCGCAAGCCTATGCTCCCCGCACGGAAGAGATCAGGAACTATACCATGGGATACTCCACGCCCGTATTCTCCCCGACGGGCGGCATGAAGATCACCGCCGAAGACCTGGCGAAATACATGACCATGCACATGTACAACGGTTCGTATAAAGGCGTGAAGATCATGTCGGCAAAAAGTGCTGAAAAGATGCGGGAAAAAATTTCCGAGGAAGAGGGCTACGGCATGGCCATGCGCACCGCCACGGAATTGATCCCTGGAAAAGTATTGAAGGGGCACACCGGATCGGCCTACGGACTGTATAGCGCTATGTTTTTCGATCCCAAAGACAAATTCGGATTTGTAGTGATCACCAATGGATGCATTCCCGATAACCAAAGCGATATCCGGAATGTGCTGAGCCGGTCCATTGCGATTCTATACAACAACATCATCAAAAAGTAATTCGAGAAAAGAATGAAATCGACATACAAAAAAGGCACCGATGCCGTATGGGCAGGCGAGGGCAACGTCAACACAAAAGGTGCGACGACAACACCGATCGTCAACAGCGTAACGTTCGCGTATGAGGACCTGGACGAATGGCATAAGGTGGCCACGGGGAAAGAACCCGGTTATATCTATAGCCGCAACACCAACCCAACGGTGGCGGCACTGGAAGAAAAGATCCGCGTGTTGGAAGGGGCGGAAGCAGCAACCTCGTTCTCCACGGGCATGGCCGCCATCAGCAACAGCTTGTTTACATTTTTGACCGCCGGCAAAAGAGTGGTTTCATTAAAGGACACCTATGGAGGCACCAGCAAAGTGTTTCTTGATTTTCTTCCCCACTATAACGTGGACGTAAAACTTTGCGACACCACCGACCACGAGATGATCGAGGCCGAGGTGGCCAAAGGATGCGATCTGCTCTATCTCGAAACGCCGACAAACCCCACGCTGAAGATCGTTGACATCAAACGCCTGGCAGCAGCGGCAAAAAAAGTGGGAGCGATCACCATGGTGGACAACACTTTTGCCACCCCGATCAATCAGAATCCGCTTGAACTTGGCGCCGACCTGGTCGTGCACAGTGCGACAAAATTTTTGTGTGGCCACTCCGATGCCATGGGTGGACTGGTGGCAGGCAAAGAAGAATTGGTGAAGAAAATTTTTAGTTTCCGCGAGATCAACGGTGCGAGCTTGCAAGCCGATCCCGCCTACATGATTGCGCGTGGAATGAAAACGCTGGAGTTAAGAGTGGAGCGTCAAAATGCGTCGGCGTTGAAGATTGCAAAGTATCTCCACCAGCACCCCAAGATCAAAGACGTTTTCTACCCGGGCTTGGAGAGTCATCAAGGCCATGCCATCGCTAAATCACAGATGCGCGGCTTTGGAGGGATGATGAGTTTTTCATTGGATGGCGGCTGGGAGTTGGTCAAAAAATTTCTTCCGGCGTTAAAGCTTGTTCACCTGGGAGCAAGCCTGGGATCCGTCAGCACGCTGGCCGGCCCTCCGCGAACGACCAGTCACGTGGAGCTGACCGAAGAACAACGCAGGTTGCTCGGCATTCCCGAAAGTTTGGTTCGCTATTCCGTGGGCATTGAAAACGTAGACGATCTCCTGACAGATTTGGAAAGCGCATTGAAGAAAATTTGAAGCAACGATAGTCGAAAACTTTTCTCGAAATCGACCATGCTATTCGCGAACATCACGCTCACACGGAGACTCGGCGCCAGCCTGTTTTTGCCGAGAGAAGAACGGTCTGCATTTGAACCAGAAGCACCCCTTGCGCGTTATCCAATAAAGGCGTAACCAGAGGGTAATACGGCCCATTTCACCCCTTTTACAGACAATAGGTTCATAACTTAATTGGTCGTATCTTTACGCGTCAATTGCGGATTCTTTTAATTCACTGCCGAAATTTCGCCTCGGAATTGTAGTTTCTTAATCCTTTCCACAATTAATACGGAAACTTTTGTGTGAAAGCACATCTTTCACACGTGTGGTAGTGCCTGCAATGGGAGTGCATGGGTCCAATGGAGTCGTTCACCTCCATTTTTTAATCCTTATTTCATCCAGAATGCAACAACCGAAGTCATTAACTTTTGCGACGTCGAATCGCGATTTTTCAGTTACGCTCAATAAGCGCGTCAACGAGTACTTTAAAAATCATAACATCAATCGTCATGCAAACGGCGAAATGGTGGTGAAGACCGTCGTTATGTTTGCAGCTTACTTTGTTCCCTATAGCCTCATCCTGGCCAACGTCGTGACGGGTAACCTCGCCATGCTGGCATCGGTAGTCGTGATGAGTCTGGGGTTGGCAGGGATCGGCCTGTCGGTCATGCACGATGCCAACCACGGCGCCTATGCCAAAGAGAAATGGATCAACGTGCTCATTGGATACTCCCTGAACCTGATCGGCGCCAACGCCTTCAACTGGAAGATGCAACACAACGTGCTGCACCACACCTACACCAATGTACACGAAGAAGACGAAGACATAAGCCCGCGTGGAGCGCTGCGCATGACGCCGCACACCGCTTGGAAAAAGGTACACAAGTACCAATTTATTTATGCATGGTTCCTGTATGGACTCATGACCATCGTTTGGCTTTTCTTTAAAGATTATGTCCGCATCGTTCGCTATCATCAAACGGGACTTGCCAAAAAGCAAAACGCCAACATCACCGCCGAGTGGTTCATTCTGATCTTCAGCAAACTTTTGTACATCACCTATATTTTTGTGCTGCCCGTGTTGTTCACCCCCTTGTTGTGGTGGCAGATCATCATCGGCATTGTGTTGATGCACTACATCGCCGGTTTTATCCTGGCAATCATCTTTCAGCCCGCACACGTCATTGAAGGCACGGAATTTCCGTTGCCCGACGACGCCAACATGCTGGAAAACAATTGGGCCGTACACCAACTCCTGACCACCACGAATTTTGGAAACAAAAGCCGTTGGTTTTCCTGGTATGTAGGGGGGCTTAATTTTCAGATCGAACATCATTTGTTCCCCTCCATCTGTCACGTGCACTACCGGAAGATCTCTGGTATCGTAAAAGAAACCGCGACAGAGTTTGGACTGCCGTACAAAAGTACGCGCACCTTCTTCCAGGCGCTGGTTTTGCATGGACGGTTATTGAAGCAATTGGGTGCACGCCCGGTTTGAGGTTTGACGAAATCTTCAGGAAAATATTTTTTCGGTGTTTTGAGTAACAGGTTTAATCACCCGCAACATGAAGCAGCTTAAGATTACCAAGCAGATCACCAACCGCGAAATGCAATCGCTGGATAAGTATTTGCAGGAAATCGGCAAGGTGGATCTGATCTCGGCCGAAGCGGAAGTGGATTTGGCGCGACGGATCCGGCAAGGCGATGCGGCGGCGCTCGACAAAATGGTGAAAGCCAATTTGCGTTTCGTGGTTTCCGTAGCCAAGCAATATCAGAACAACGGTCTCGCCCTCGGCGACCTGATCAACGAAGGCAACCTGGGCCTGATCAAAGCCGCCATGCGCTTCGACGAAACGCGAGGTTTTAAATTCATTTCCTATGCCGTGTGGTGGATCCGTCAATCCGTGTTGCAGGCATTGGCCGAGCAGTCGCGCGTGGTGAGACTTCCGTTGAATCGCGTAGGGGCCCTCAACAAAATGCACAAGGAGTTCGCCGCGCTCGAACAAAAATTTCAGCGCGAACCTTCGCCGGCAGAGCTTGCCGAGTCCATGAATGTTTCGTTGGAAGAAGTGGAATCCAGCATGCGCTTCACCGGACGGCAGGTTTCAGTAGATGCACCTTTAAGCCAAGGCGAAGATGGCAGTTTGCTGGATGTATTGGCCAGCACCAGCACCGAGACACCGGACGCCAATCTCATGCTTCATTCCATGAAGGGCGAGATAAACCGCGTACTGGCAGCGTTGACAAACCGCGAGTCGGAAGTGATCTCCAGCTACTTTGGTCTCAACGGCAACCATCCCATGACACTCGATGAGATCGGCACCCGCTTCAACCTGACGCGCGAGCGTGTGCGCCAAATAAAAGAAAAGGCCACCCGGCGTCTGCAGACCCTGAGCAAGGGCAGATCGCTGCGCGCCTACCTGGAATAAATCCCCTACAGCAAACCAATCCTTCAAATGGACATCTTGAATTCTATGACGCCAACCGTTTACCTTTCTTTGTGGAATAAGTATCGCCCCGTGATCGTGCACCTTATGCTGGCTGCCGGCGACGGTCCCCAGCAATACAAACTTTTTAGTCACGAGTTCAAAGCGCTCGCGGCAAAGGAAAAAACGTTCTCTTTTGTGTTGCAAGCCTTCCGGGGTAAGTCGACCAATGGCATCCGGAAATCATTCGCCGCGCAAGACTTGCTGAGCATGCTCAACACGTCGCGCAAGGCCAGCGAACAAATGGAGAAATATGGCTTCGAATTCAAGCTCGACAGCCAGTTTGTGCTGCATGTGACGCGATTACAGCCTGCGGAGGAGCAAGCATAGCCAATCCGAACCCATTCCGGCAACGGTGTAATTACCGGTTGCCGGAATAGGTTTACCCATAATAAAGGTTTACCTTTGTGACGTAGTTCAAGTGAATCGGAAACAAGACTGATACATCGTTGTCTTTTTTCCTTCTTTAATTTTCCAATCCCTCATTACACTTCGCCCTGTGAATTCCTCGGGCAAAATTTAATGCGATCGTATCGGTGATTATCGGGCTGGCTGCAGCGTAAAACGATGCTTTTAATAAAACATTACAAAATGCAAGGAACAGTAAAATTTTTCAATGACGCCAAAGGTTTTGGTTTCATTAAGCCCTCGAACTCGAACGAACAAGATATCTTCGTTCACTCCTCCGGGCTGATCGACGAAATTCGTGAAAACGATGAAGTAGAATATGAAGTGGAAAAAGGCAAGAAAGGCTTGAACGCCGTGAAAGTGAAACTGGTTTAATCCACTCTCTTCGATAAAAAGCAAAAGAGGCTGTCTCAAAAGGACAGCCTCTTTCTTTTTTTAAGAGGTTTACTCGCGCTGGTCCTAACGCTGCTAACGAGCAGAATAACTTTGACGATTCCTTCGGATATGCATTTCGGATTTAGTAACCCCAGGCTTTAGCCTGGGGTTAGCACAGCCGCTGGCAACTGCGCCACGCTCGCGTGATGCCAGTAGCACGAACGTTCATGCCGCACCTTCGCTGCCTCTGGCTTCGAAGAGCAATCGGGCCGCCACTCTAGACGATACGCACACTAGAAGAGAGGATCGCCGCGTCGCCCCCGGGGGCGATGTGTGCGGTCGGCGCCATGAAAACGTGAAGATCGATTTAGCTTTCCTATGGCGCCATTTTCAGTTCATGCCGCTAACCCCAGGCTAAAGCCTGGGGTTACAAATAAATTCCTTACTTCGGATTTAGTAACCCCAGGCTTTAGCCTGGGGTTAGCACAGCGGCTAACAACTGCGCCACGCTTGCAATTCGCTAGCAGCACGAACGTTCATGGCGCACTTTCACTACCTCTGGCTTCGAAGAGCAATCGGCCCGCTCTGCCCAAAGGATACGTCACGCTAGAAGAGAGTGGATCGCCGCGTCGCTCTCCGGGGCGGTGTGTACGGTCGGCGCCATGAAATGTGAAGATCGATTTAGCTTTCCTATGGCGCCATTTTCGGTTTATACCGCTAACCCCAGGCTAAAGCCTGGGGTTATTATGAAGGCTAGCTTGAATATGATCTGATTCACGGTTTGAAGATGATCTGGTTTCTTGTAACCCCAGGCTTTAGCCTGGGGTGGGCGGCCGCTAACAATTTGCGCCACGCTCGTATTTCACTAGCAGCATGAACGTTCATGGCGCATCTTCACTGCCTCTGGCGTCGAAGAGCAATCGGCCCGCTCGCCCAAAGGATACGTTACACTAAAAGAGAGATGATGGCCGAGTCGCCCTAGAGTCGGCGTGTACGGGTCGGCGCCATGAAGCTCGAAGATCGATTCCGCTTTCCTGTGGCGCCATTTTTAGCTCATACCGCTAACCCCAGGCTAAAGCCTGGGGTTATAAAATAAAAAAGGCTGCTCTTTTGAGGCAGCCTTCTTTTGCGGTGAGGCAAAATCTATTTCAGTAGTCTTACTTTTATAGCGTTCAATCCCTTGGGACCTTGTTCGGTCTCGAAGGTCACCATGTCGTTGTCTTTGATGGTGTTGAGCAACACGTTGCTGGAGACAAAAACGTTCCGGCCGGTTTCGTTGTCTTTGATGAAGCCAAATCCCTTGGCATAGTTGAAGAACATGACTTTTCCCTGCCGCGTCTTCACGTGCACGGTTTCGCCGGTGTTACGCGATCCGGTAACAATGTCGGCGGTATTGATAACGCTCTTCTTGGCGGTTACGTCGGGTGGTTTGTTGGTCAGGTTGCCGTTTTCGTCAACGTAGGCAACCATATTTTCCCAAGAGGTGTCTTTGGGGGCGGCTTTGCGTTCTTCTTTGCGCTGCTCTTTTTCTTTGCGCTTCTGTAATTTTCTTTTTTCGAGGTCTTTTTTACTGAATGATTCTTGTGGTCGGGCCATGTAATGTGGGTTGGTGAAAACTTTGCGGAAAGGGGCCTTGGTGAATCGGGATGGCCTAGGAGGCTAAGTTTCTCTCAAAACAGGAAGGATATGTAAAGATACGGTTTAAAATCCAAAACCGTGTGACCGGAATAAAAACTATTCTGCCTGTCAGGATTTTGCGCGTTTTGAAGTATTCTATGCGCAAAACCCTACGTCAATGCTAACGGATGCAGTCTACTTTTGAACTTCCTGGAAAGGCCGGCCGCAGCAAGAGCGATCTTTCTGCAAAACACATGGTGTTGGACGGCTTTGTCTGGGGTAGAAAATTTTTTAGTTTGGGTACAGGTAAGGGCCGGCTAGATGTTTGAAAAAGCATTCCGGCTCCTTCCTTTTTTGACAACGCTGATTATATGCGCTACATCTTCATCGCTTCCATTTTTGTTTTTTTAGTAACATCCTGTCACAAAACGCCACCCCAATCCCAAAGCTCTGTGGCCGCCGTGATGGACACGGTGATCAGCCGGCTCTATGCCAACGTGCCGGAAACGCAATTTGCCAAGATCGACGACGCCTTTATGCGTCAGTTTATGACCGATGAGGAACGGCATGTGCTGGCAACGCGCTATCAGTATTTTACAGTGAACGTTCCGGTAACAGTCTCCATCATGCGTGATAAAGGTCAGCCGGTTGTTCCCTTTTGGCTGGAACCGGCAGGGTTCGCAAAAACAACGATGGAGGTGACGAACGAGGAGTACACCTACGAAGTATGGCAAAAAGATTTTCCGGCGGGCCTGGTCGAGCTGGGGATCAATGGTTTTGACAAACATCGCCCGGTCTATTTTGTGAGCGTTGCACCACAGGACAAAACAGAGAAGCTTGTGCTTTCGGAAATCTATCCCGGCTACCCCGTCGACACATTGCGCGTGGGCGCATTCACGTATCACGATTGGTCGGGCCTCGTGATCACAAAAGTTCCCGAAGCGTTGCAAGGCCAGGCGCTGTTTACCACCGTCCGGGGCCGGGCGCGCGAAGCACACGTCGTGGATGCCTTTCGGAAGACCCAGTTTCCTTCTCACACCGAACCCGACCAGGTCCTGCTCACCTGGAGCAGCTCACCCCAAACCAGCATCGATGTGCAATGGCGGACCGCACCGACGGTGACGCAAGGTGAAGTGAAGTATTGGATCGAAGGCACAACCGACACGTTGACAACAAAAGCGTCGCTCCAGCAAATCCAGGACCGCATGCTGTTCAATGACCGGTACGTCAACCGGTTCACCGCGCAGCTCACGAATTTGCGCGCCGGCACGCACTACGGCTACCGTGTGGGTGCAGGCTTGGGGTGGTCGACCGTGCGATCGTTCCAGACCGAGGCGGCGAAGACCCAGGATTTTACTTATGTCTGGTTTGGCGACACGCATTGTTTTCCCGATTCGGGTAAGCTGGTGTCGTTGGCCGACAAGAACAATAAAGACGCAGCCTTCTACTCCATCGCCGGCGACATCGTGAGCACGGGCCTCAACCGCGACGACTGGGATCATTTGTTTGGCTATTCGCACGACGTGTTTTCACGCAAACCCCTGATGCCCGTGCCCGGCAACCACGACCGGCAAGACGGTTTGGGCGCGCAACTTTACTACGACCTGTTTAGCTTGCCCAAAAATGGACCCCGCGGCGTTGACCCGGAATCGAGCTATGCGTTCGAATATGGCAACGCCCTTTTTATCATGATTGACGCCACTTCCGAAGTCGATGCCCACACCCCCTGGATCGAAGAGAAACTAGCCAACACCAAGGCCACGTGGAAGTTTGTGATGTTTCATTTTCCGCCCTACAATTTTGAAGAGCCCTATCTCGATATTCAGCAGGCTTGGGTTCCTCTTTTCGACAAATATCATGTCGACATGGTTTTGGGTGGACACATTCACTACTACATGCGCTCCAACCCGATGTTCGCCGGAAAGGTGGTGGGCGACTTTGGCAAGGGCACGGTATATGCCATCTCGATCAGTATCCCCAGCCACCACGAGGCCATGACACCGGAGCCCTACGCCGTGAAGCAATACGACCGCGGATACTTTTATCAGCGCATGGAAATTCATGACAAATCGCTCACCTATACGGCGGTGGATAGCGAGGGCGCCGTAAAGGATACGTTCACCATTCGGAAATAGTGGACCTGGGCGCAAGGGCAGCCTCATGAACCAGTCGACGCCGGGTTGCCAGTAGCCGCAAAGATCCCGGATCGGTTCATCGTGCGTTAACATTCCAATGATATACGCAAAATCCTCCTTGAGCTTCGTTAAAAATTTGATATCCTTGCTTACGCGCAAAAGTTGTGCGACTCCCCATTTATGATGCAACGACTTTTTCTACTGTTGTCGTGCGCGCTCTGGTTTGCCTGCAAGCAGAACGCCCCGGCGCCTCCTAAACCCGCTGAGACGACCGTATTTCGTGACACGGTGTTTTGGCAGGAATATCACGAGGGTTATCCCACTCCGGCCAGCATTGGCGAAGTGCGAAGTCTTGCGGTGGATGGCGAAGCCAACGTGTGGATCGCCACACCGGCGGGCGTCTTTGTGAAAAAGAACAAATCCATGACCTGGGAAGCCGCGCTGCCGGCGGCTGAACAAGGCCCCGCATTTTCAGTAGTGATAGATAAGGACTCTGCGGTTTGGATGAGCACTTGGAGGGCCGTGTTTAGAATGAAGCATAACGTGGTGACCAAAATGGAAGGGGCCACGTCGCCGCTAAGCGTGTTGTGCGCCACTAGCGAAGGAACGTATGCCGCAGGCCCCAGAGGCATATGGCTTTTCAAAAATGAGGGATGCGAGAAAAAGAACTACGTCGTTGCCCGTTCCATCCGCGACGTGATCTCTGATGGTGATGAAGGTTTGTGGCTCGCCACGGATGTGGGCTTATATCATGCCGGCCGCGACAGCACGCAACACTTCATGGATACGACCGATCTGTTGAGTGCCTACATTCGCGGGGTTGCGTTGGAGGATGGCGGGCAGGTTTGGGCTGGAGGACTTGGAGGCGTCACAGTATTGCAGAACGGGAAGAAAATGAGAACGCTTGGACCTGATGCAGGCATCCCGTCGATCCACGTGAACGCTGTACGCCGGTCGCCGCTCGGCGTGATGTGGATCGGCACCAACGTGGGTGTCGTGCGCTATGCGGGCGATCGCTCACCTTCCCTGCGTTTTAGCCGGCGATGGTTGGTCGACGACAAAGTGAACGCCATTGCTTTTGATGCCGACGGAAACGCCTGGCTGGGCACACCCCAGGGTGTGAGCGCCATCAAACGAAAACGCATGACGCTGGCCTCCAAGGAACACTATTTTTATGATGTGCTGATGCGCCGTCACATCCGTGAGCCGTGGATCGCCGGACAATGCAGGCTGCTGCAAGAAGGGGACACCACCCACTGGAAATCAGAAGACGACGACAACGACGGCGAATACACCAGCAACTACCTGGCGATGGAAAGCTTTCGCTATGCTGCCACCAAAAGCGAAGACGCAAAAGAAAAAGCCCGCAAAGCTTTCCGGTTTTTGAAACTCCTGCAAGAGGTGACCGAAACCGATGGCTTCTTTGCCCGCACCATCGTGCCCTCGGAATGGACGTTCTACCACGACGGCAACCGCTCCTACACCGACCGCGAACGGGCCGCCGAAGAAGTGAAAGAACCCCGCTACAAACCCGTGGAGGTGCGCTGGCACAAATCGCGCGATGGCAAATGGTTGTGGAAAGGCGACACCAGCAGCGACGAGATCTGCGGACACATGTTTGGCTATTTTATTTACTACGACCTGGTAGCCGATGAAGCGGAGAAAACGGAAATCCGCGCGCACGTCTCCAAGATCGTCAGCCACCTGATGGCCCATCAGTTCACACTGACCGACATCGACGGACAACCCACGCGTTGGGGCGTTTGGTCGCCCGACCGCTTGAACCGCGATCCCGAATGGACCCCCGACCGCAGCCTGAATTCGATGGAGGTGCTGTCGTTCCTCAAGTTTGCCCACTACATCACGGGCGAGGAAAAATTTCAGCAGGAATATCTCCGTCTCATCCAAACGGAGCACTACCTCGACAACATGGCGAACATCTCTCATCAAAACCCGGCGTGGTTTATCTACTTCGACGTGATCCTGGCGGCCTACCAATATCCCATCTTGTTGAAAACCGAAACAGACCCCAAGCTGAAACAGTTTTACGAAAACCACATCGACCAGTGGCTGGAGCGGCGCAAGGGCGATCACAACCCGTTGATCAATTTCATCTATGTGTATGCGCGGCAACAGAAAAAAGAACTGCAGCCCTCCGTAGAGTTTCTCACCGACACGCCACTCGACCTGGTAGACTGGAGCATCGACCACACGAAGCGGGAAGATGTACACGTCGTGCATACCCCCGTGTTAGACGACGTGCAAGTGGATGCGTTGCCACCGGCCAGCATCCGGTCGACGGTGCGGTGGGATAAAAATCCCTGGGGCATCAACCCTGGCGACCACTTTATGGAGCGCGAGCCGGTGTTTTGGTTGTTGCCGTACTGGATGGGACGATACCTGGGGATGATCGGGGAACCGGCGAAGTGACGATCCGTGAAGATAAACTTGCCGTTGCGCAAATGCATCCTTCATAAACGTAAAATCCCACAAGCGGCTTGTAATTTTTTGATATTCTTGTCCATCCTAAACCGAAACTCCCTTTTCATGAAATACGCGCCGTGGACCTTCGTCCTGCTCACGATCTTCTTTCAAGCCTGTAAACAAGATGGCCCTGCCAAATCACCCACCCAGCCGATCCACCAGGACGTGGCCTTTGATCAGGACTACAGCATCAAATATGGTCTTGCCGGGGAAGGGATCACGTTGAAGAATGTAGTGAGCGATCGCAATGGTGTGATCCAGGTTTTTTCGTCGGAGGGTTTGCTGAAGCCTTTCGCGGGAAGTTTTCTCTATCCCGGGACATTGGTGGCGGACCGTACCTATCGACCGCTGGCCGATAAAAAGATAAAGGGGCTGGAGGTCTGTGAACACCAGTTTGTCTATGCCGACGACAAGGCCGTGCTCAGCAACGCCTGGGCTGGTGAATTGTACATGCCCCACACCCTCCCCACGGTGACACGCTTCAAGGGAAACCGCGAAGGCTTTCTGCTTTCGGATGGACAGCAACTGGAATATGTGAAAAACGGAAAGTCTTTGTGGAAAGAAAAGCACGCCGATAACATATTGGACATGGCCTTCGATGAAACCACCGCTACATTTTGGTTGCTGACCGCCAATTCCCTGCAATCATTCTCCGCCAAAGACCAAACCCTGAAGACCGTTTTCTTAGGAAAGGAGCTTACCAGCTTTGCCCTGACCGGAAAAGGAAAAGAGGCCGTGATCGGAACGCGCGAAGGCTATGTAGTGATCGACCTCACCTCGGCCACGCAAAAAGGCGAACGCCAGACCAAACTTCCCTGGACGGAGATCACCTGCGTGAGAACGATCGGCGACGCCCTGTGGTTTGGTACCACACGCGGTGCTTTCAAAATACGCAGCGACGGAAAGTTTGATTACTACGCCTCCAAACGCTGGCTCCCCAGCGACCTCGTGGTCGATATCGCCGAAGGTCCGGAAGGGTCCATCCTGATCCTGACCGATCGGGGGCTGGGACAGATCGTATTTAAAAAAATGACGCTGCATGACAAGGCCGACTATTTCGAGCGCCAGGTTCGCGCGCGTCACATCCGGCACGGCTTCAATGCCACGCTGGGCTATATGAAAGACGGCAGCCTGGCCACCGGCTCTTTGGAAGACTCCGACAATGATGGCTTGTGGACGTCCATGTACCTGGGGGCAGAAGTGTTTCGCTATGCGGTGACCAAGTCGGACGATGCGCTGCAAAATATTCGCGAGGCCACCGAGGCCATGGAGCGGTTGTATTCCATTAATGACTTGAAAGGATTTCCATCGCGCTCATTCGAGCGGAGGGGGTATAAGTATGACGACAAACCCTGGCGCCGTGCGGGCGATCCGGAGTGGGATTGGAAATCGACCACGAGCAGCGACGAAGCCATCGGTCACATCTTTGCCTTTGGCGTGATGGCCGAGTTGCTGGAAGATCAGGACCTGAAACACCGTGCCATCACCCTCATCGACTCACTGATGCAACACGTGCTAGACAACAACCTCTACCTCGTGGATTGGGATGGCAAACCCACGGTGTGGGGCAAATGGAACCCTGAATATGTGAACCAAAGACCGTTTGGCGTCGGCGACCGGAAGATCAATTCTTCCAACATCATCGCCATGCTGCAAACCGCCTACCATTTCACAAAGAAGGAAGCCTACAAAACCAAGGCCTTCGAACTCCTGGACAAACATGGCTACTTCAAGAACCTGATGTACCCGATGAGCAAGATCGGCATGGCTGCGCCGGATGCCGACGATTGGAGCAAGATGCTGTCGGAGGCGTGGAACCATTCGGATGATGAGATGTATTTTGTGGGCTATTGGGGTTTGTATCGCTATGCCTTCAACGACACACTGAAGACGCGTTACAAAGAATCCATCATCGACCACTGGCAGGCGGAGCGGCCCGAGAAAGAAGGGGCGTGGAATATTTTCACCGCACTCACGGGCACACCCGATTTCGATTTGAACGAAGCCGTTTGGTATCTGCAAGAATATCCGCTGGACCTGATCCACTGGAAAGTGTCGAACGAACACCGCCGCGACATCGAGCGCATCGAGCCCAATTTCCGCAAGCAAACCATTCGCGATGTGCTGCCTCCTGACGAACTACCGATCAACCGCCACAACGCCAACCGCTTCGACCTGGATGGCGGCGATGACGGCGCATCGGAATACAGTGCGGGCGACATTTGGTTGTTGCCCTACTGGATGGGACGTTACCTGGGTGTGATCAGCCCACCCGTTGAAAAGTGATGTAGAAGAGGATAGCTTTATCATCGGGACGGCCTGCGTCTCAACGGGAGCCCTGGGCAGACCGGATTTAAAAAAAGCTGAAAACTGCGTAAACCGATACCTATGAACGAATCGCTCCCCTCCACCCCGGCCACGCGTCTCACCTCGCTGGACGCCATGCGCGGGTTCACCATCGCCGCAATGATCCTGGTGAACTATCCCGGTAACGGCGAATTTATTTTTGAACCGTTGGAACACGCCGCATGGAACGGGCTGACACCAACCGATCTCATCTTTCCATTTTTTCTGTTTATCGTCGGCGTATCGATCGTGCTGGCGTTTACGCGGGCATTGGAGCAAGGGGTGGCGAAGGGGGTGTTGTACAACAAGATCGCTCTGCGAGCGCTCAAGATTTTTGGTGTCGGAATTTTCCTGACCCTGTTGCCGTATTTTCATTTTTCAGAATTGCGCGTCACCGGTGTGTTGCAGCGCATCGCCATCGTGTTCCTGGTGTGTTCTTTTCTTTTTTTGAACGCCTCGTTTCGAACGTTGGTTTGGGTTGGGGTGGCGACGCTCGTGGCGTATGGGCTGGCCATGGTACTCATTCCAACACCGGGACAGGGACGCGTTGTGCTGGACCCTGGCAACAATCTGGCGGCTTGGGTGGACAGTAAATTGTTGCCGGGCCGCATGTGGCAGGGTACGTGGGACCCCGAGGGGATACTCAGCACATTTCCCTCGATTGTCACCGGCATCGGAGGGATGCTGGCCGGCAGGTTGCTGCTGAGTTCGCGAACGCAACACGAAAAAACAATCCTATTACTGATCGCTGGCTTTTTAGCGGTAGTGTTGGGATACATCTGGCACTTGACTTTCCCGGTAAACAAAAATCTATGGACCAGTTCCTTTGTGTTGGTCACCGGCGGACTGGCCGCGCTGGTGTTGGGTACGGCATACTACGTCGTGGATATCTGCCACTGCGTCAAGGGGACACTGCCGGGAATTATTTTTGGGGCCAATGCGATTGCGGTTTATTTTATTTCTGAGGTGATCTCCTACCTGTTCTACCTCGTGCCTTTTGGTGGCGCGCCACTCAACGAGCAATGGTTTGCGGCCCTGACGCACGTCGGAGTGGCACCGAAAATAGCGAGTGTGCTCTATGCGATGCTCTTCGTGGCTGTCAATTTTATTCCGGCGTATGTTTTGTATCGTAAGAAGATCTTCATAAAATTATAATAACCCGTCGCGGCAGGTTGTATGAACGCTACAAAGAAACACCATCTTGTTTGCCTTTTCTTTCTCTTGCTGACGGGCATGGCCTGTCAGCAAAAAAAGAGCCCGCTGGAAACCGCCGGCAAGATCGCCGTGCGATGGGAGTTGGTCACCAATTTCACCGATGAGAAAGACGTGTTCGATGCCCGCTTCCAACTGACCAATCACAGTGATCTGGAATTGGATGACAAAAATTGGGCGCTCTTTTTCAACCTGGCACCCCGGCGAATCCTTGAGAACAAGACTGAGCAGCTCGCACGGCTTCATCACATCAATGGAGACTGGTATGCGCTGCGGCCGGACAAAGGCTTCACGCTGCTGCCAGGAAAGTCGATCGATATTTCCTATCGCGGCGTGGAAGCGGTGATCAAAGAAACGGACCGGCCCCTGGGTTTGTATTTTGTTTTTTATGATGACGAGGGCAAGGAGCAAAAAATTGTGAACGTTGTCGAATACACCTGGAAGCCTTTTGTCAGTCCGGACCAGGTTAACCGGAATGAAAAAGATGAGGAGCCAATCCCCACGGCAGCGCTGGCCTACCAGAACAACCTTGACTTGACAGATCTTTCTCCAAGCGCCGTTAACCCCATTGTGCCTTCGCCCATTTCGTTGGTGATGGATGAAGATTCCGTCCAGATAGATAATGCGTGGAGTATTTATTTTGAGAAGGGTTTGGATGGAGAGTCGGCCTACCTGGCTGCGGCCTTGAAAGAGGTCACGGGACTGGATCTAAAAACGCTGCCAGGCCCTTCGCAGGGGAAAGCCATCAGACTCCGGCAAGCGCCGCTCACCGTGAACGGCGTGGCCCATGAGGCTTACACGTTGAACATCGCCGGCAACGGCATTGATATTTCAGGAAGCGATGCTGCCGGAGTATTCTATGGCATTCAGAGTTTGCGTGCATGCATACCGTTAAAATCCTATGCCAACCAATCTGGCGCGTTACGGTTGCCGAACCTGCGCGTGAAGGATGCTCCACGCTTTGCATTCCGGGGGTTGCACCTGGACGTGAGCCGGAATTTTCAGACCAAGGAAACCATTTTGCGAACCCTTGATCTTTTATCGTTCTACAAGATCAATCGCTTTCTTTTCTACACCACCGAGGACGAAGGATGGCGCCTGGAAATTAAAGACCTGCCCGAGTTGACCGAGGTGGGTGCGCAACGACAACATACATCAGGCAAGGAAGAGCCGGCGCTGCATCCGGCCTACGGTTCGGGACCTTTTTCAAAAGAGGAAGGTCGCTATGGGCATGGCTACTATTCGCGGGAAGATTTTATCGAAATATTGAAATACGCCACGGCACGTCACATCAAGGTCATTCCGGAGGTGAATTTCCCGGGTCATGCGCGGGCGGCCATCAAAGCTATGGAAGCGCGCTATGAGCGATTGATGAGGGAAGGTAAAGAACGTGAGGCGAACGAATACCGCCTCATCGACCCCGACGACAAATCGGTTTACGAATCAGCCCAAGGCTACCAGGACAATGTGGTGTGCGTGGCGCGCGAATCGGTCTTTCATTTTTACGAGAAAGTAACCGACGAAATAGCCGCGCTCTACAAGGAAGCCGGGTTGACCTTGGATGAGTTTCACACTGGCGGTGATGAAGTGTCCGAAGGGGCGTGGACAAAATCGCCCATGGCCCTGGAGTTGTTGCGTCAGCATCCCGAAATAAAGGATCCCAAAAATCTGCAAACCTATTTCCTGCGCGAGTTGGTGAAGCGGCTAAAGTCGCGGAACCTTCAACTCGATGGATGGGAGGAAGTGGCCCTGGCGAAAAAGGCGGATGGGAAATACGAACCCAACACCGAGTTTGTCAACGCCAATGTAGTGCCCTTTATCTGGAACAATATTTTCGACTATCCCGATCTGGGCTATCGGTTGGCCAACGCGGGCTACAAAGTGGTGTTGTGTAACGTGTCCAACTTCTATTTTGACTTGGCCTATAGCAAGGACCCCCAGGAGCCCGGTTTGTATTGGGCCGGATTTGTCGACACCCGTCACAGCTGGACCTTTGCCCCTTACGACATGTTCAAAACGACGAAGAAGAATTCGCTGGGTCAAAAACTCGACCTGGAAGCGGTGAATGTATATGAAAAGAACAAGATCATCGTAGAACATCTGAAACCTCAAGCCCGCAAAAATATCCTCGGCCTCGAAGCCCAGGTGTGGTGCGAAACCGTGAAGGGCCGCGATATGCTGGAATACTACATGCTTCCCAAACTGGTAGGCTTTGCCGAAAGCGCCTGGGCAGCCGAACGCCCGTGGGAAACCGTGGAGGACAAAAAGCAACGCGAAAACCTGATCCGCGACGGATGGAATGTTTTCGCCAACCGCCTGGGCAAACGGGAACTGCCGCGTCTTCATTATTTGAATGGCGGCTACAACTATCGCGTTCCCCCGCCGGGCGCCATCATTGACAATGGTGAGTTGAGGGCAAACGTAGAATATCCCGGACTGACCCTACATTATACGACAGACGGAACGGATCCCACCCTAGCCTCACCCCACTACACAAAACCTGTTGTTGTAAAAGGGCCGGTGACCTTGAAAAGCTTTGATGCCGCTGGTAAAGCCAGTCACCGGGTGAACGTGTCGCTTGAATGATGAGATTTTGTACCTCCTCGCCATATCCCGCCATCGCCTTTCCGGGCGCAGTGGCCTGATAGATCAACATCCGATTGAATGAACCGTTGGAGGCTGCTTTCAGCCCATCGCTGCACGGGACGAAGGAGCATTTTGCGTAATCATTGAGGGCTATTGTAAAGATTTGAAAATCATTATATTAACCATGTATTAAATATCGCACTCTTGCGCAAACCCCACCTCGGTTGACGCAAAATGCGAGCACACTGCACACAATTAATGACCAGCTTTAGATAAGCATCCTGCAGTTGCCGGAATTGGAGCAGAAAGGGAGGGTTGCCAAAACGAAAGATCAGTTGAAAAAAATTGCCCTTTTTTCAACGCCCAATAAGAACAAATACGATCTCGAAACGCAAAAACTAACTCTGAATATTAACCCCCATCTCCCCATGAATGAGAAATTTTACAGTGTACAGAAAAAATGCAGGAGCTACCTATTCTCCTGTTGCATGATGCTGCTGGTCGGCAGTGCCTTCGCCAGCGCCCCTGTTGAGGTGACGGTGACCGGCAAGGTCACTTCTGCCGACGATGGAAGCTCGCTCCCCGGCGTGAACATTTACCTGAAAGGAACACAGGTGGGTACGATCACCGACGCGGATGGAAAATATTCCATCACCGCCTCCGACAATAACGCGGTGATTGTGTTTTCCTACATCGGCTATACCACCCAGGAAGTTTCGATCGGCGACCGGACCACCATCGACGTCGTGTTGCAACCCAACACCGAGTCGCTCGATGAAGTGGTGGTGACGGCACTGGGTATCAAACGCGATGAACGCTCGCTGGGCTATTCGGTGGGTCGTGTGAATGGCAACGATCTGAACCGCATTCCGCAGGAGAACGTGCTCAACAGTTTGGCGGGCCGCGTTCCCGGTGTGACCATTTCTTCTACGGGCGGTCCTGGCTCGTCGGTGAACATGGTGATCCGTGGCGCCAAATCGCTCACCAACAACCAACCGTTGTTTGTCGTGGACGGCGTGCCACTGAACAACTCAATCCAAAACGTGAGCGCTATCGGTTCGGATAACCGCGTCGACTATGGTAACGCCATTGCCGACTTGAACCCCGACAACATCGAATCGGTCTCCGTGTTGAAAGGCGGGGCCGCAGCGGCCTTGTATGGTTCGCGCGCAGGAAACGGTGTGGTCATGATCACGACAAAGACGGGTGCGAAGGCCAAGAAACTAACGGTAAATGTTTCTACCAACAACACCTTCGACGTTCCCTACAAGTTCCTGGACTTCCACGATAAATATGCCGTGGGTGTGCGGCCCTATACGCCGGATGCCAATCCGTCGGGAGTGCTCACGATCGATGAAGGAACTGTGGCCGGTGTTGGTCCGCGACTCGACCAGGGCTACAAGGCCATTCAATGGAACAGTCCTGTAGACGCCGATGGAAACAAGATACCAACCTTGCTGACCTCGCATCCGAACAACGTGAAAAATTTTGTGCGTACGGGCATCACTTCTACTAATACGGTGTCGGTGTCCAACAGCAGCGACCTGCTTACGTATCGCCTGTCCTACACCAACATGAGCAACCGCGGCATCGTGCCCAACTCGGATTTGTTTAGAAATACGCTGGACTTCAATACGTCGGTAAAGATCTCAAACAAAGTTCGCTTCAGCACCAACGTCGACTTCACCCGCAGCAATTCCAACAACCGGCCCGCCGGAAACCGGGGGACCAACCCAATTCAATGGGCCTATTATGTTTCACCCCATATCGACATTCGCGACATGAAGAATTATTGGGTGAAAGGAAAAGAAGGACTGCAACAACTTACCCAGGACGATGGCGCGGGAGAATACAACAACCCCTATTTTTTAGCGAACGAAGTGAACAACAGTTTTGTGCGCGACCGTGTCTACGGAAACGTGAAACTCGACTGGCAGATCACGAAGGACATCACGGTATTTGGTCGTTATTCGCTCGACACCTATAAAGAGCAACGTGAAACGAAGATCGCCAACAGCTACACCGGCGAACCGCGTGGTGCGTATGGTATCATCGACCTGGATCGCCTGGAGCGCAACGCGGATTTCCTGGCGACTTATAAGAAAGACATCGGACAGTTCCACCTCAGTGTTTCTGCCGGTGGTAATGCCATGCACCAGAACTATGGCGGAGTGACGAACGCGAGTAAGGCAGGTACGGGCTTGACCGTGCCGGGATTGTATACCATTCAGAACATACCCCAAGCCAACCTGGAGTATAGCAGCAATCGCAATAAGAAATCGATCTATAGCGTCTACGGAACCTCAACGTTGGGATTCAAAGACATGATCTACCTCGACCTCACCGCGCGTAACGACTGGTCGAGCACGTTGCCGCCGCAAAGCCGCTCGTATTTTTATCCCTCGGCTTCCTTGAGTGTGCTGGTGAATGAGATGGTACACATTTCCGATGATCTCAGCATGTTGAAATTGCGCGCCGCTGTTTCGAAAGTAGGTAACGACACACAGCCTTACCAGCTCTACAACATCCTTGATAATTATGCGGCATGGGATGGAACACCACGGCTGGGTAAGTCCAACAACATCCTCACCAGCAATTTGAAACCGGAGATGCTCACCACGTCCGAATTTGGGTTGGAGCTGGGTCTCTTCAACAATCGCGTGCGCTTCGAAGGCACCTACTATAAGATGGACAGCCGCAACCAAATCTTTTCAACGGCGCTGGCCCCTTCCAGCGGATTCGAGTCGCGCAAGATCAACTCGGGACTTTTGGTCAGCAAAGGCATTGAGTTGAGCGTTGGTGCCACCGTACTGGAGAATGCTAACTGGCGGTGGGATGTCAACATGAACTATAGCCGCAACCGGACCAAGCTCATGGAGTTGTCGGGTGGCGATAAGTTTTATACTTTCTGGACCGACGGAAAAGGAGGATCCTGGACGTACGTGGGTGAAGAAATTGGCGACCTCTACGATGCAAAGTTGGTGACCGTGGAAGACAAAAACTCTCCGTACTACGGCTACCCGCTGTTGGATGACGAAGGATCATGGCAGAGCGTGAGTGCCGGCGATACCAAGAATAAGATCGGTAACTACAATCCCAATTTCCTCATGGGGATGCAATCGACCTTGTCTTATAAAGCCTTCACACTTAACCTTTCGTTCGATTGGCGTCAGGGAGGCCAATTTATTTCACAAACCTATCGTTATGCCGAGTCCGATCTCAAAACACAACGGTGGCTTGATCAGCTGATCAACCCCGGCACGATGACGGGCGATGCTTTACGCAATTACCTGGTGGCCAATGCAGACAAGTATATCATGAACGGTTATCACATCGTGGGTGGTCCAGGCCCCGAATATGGAGGACATCCCCTGGGTGACCTGGGCGATGGCGTGACGCTCAACGACGGTGTTTTTAATCCCGGTGTGATCGCACAATACGATGGGGATGGAAACATCACCGGCTACACCGAAAACCTTGGCGGCCCCGACACCAAATACATCCCGTTCTCCGATAACTATCCCTGGAGCTTTATGAGGCCCGCCATGTTTGATGCATCATTTATCAAGTTGCGTGAAATATCGCTGGGCTATCAATTGCCGAAAACCTTCATCAGCGCACTCGGACTTCAAAGCGCAAGCTTCTCGCTGTATGCCCGCAACCTGATGTTGTGGACCAAAGCCAAGATCGGCGTCGATCCGGAGCTGGCCTTTCAGCCGGAAGGCAATCAACAGGGAAATAACTCACCGTTCAAGCAAGGCATCGAGCGCTACAACGTGAATCCCTGGACCATCTCTACCGGTTTTAAATTGAGTCTGACATTTTAAGGCATAACCAAGAAATACTATGAAAACCAAATTGATAGCATGCCTGGTTGTATTCGCACTCTTTTCCTGCGAAGATCTGACCGAAGTAAATAAGAACCCCAACGGCATCGAGGCCACCGATGTGAACCCCGACCTGATCCTGCCCACCGTGCTCACCGAAGGCGCCAAGGCCTATACCAACCTCGGCTTCGGCGACGTGGCCGGTGTGATGCAGCATACACAATACGACGCATGGGCCGACAGCCACAACGACTACAACTGGTATGACCAGAGCTGGTCGGCCTACTATGGCGTGCTCAGAAACAACAAGCTGCTGTATGATCGCGGTGTGAAGCTGGATCAGAAATTTCACCAGGGCGTGGCGTTGATCATGAAGTCGTTCATGTTCGGTTTGATCACCGACCTGTGGGGCGACGCGCCATATTCGGCCGCGCTGAACGGTGAAACACCAGGTATCGAAAATTCACAACCTAAATTCGACACCCAGGAAGATATTTATAAAGGCATCATCGCAGATTTGAAAACGGCCAACCAACTCCTGGCCGAGTTCGACACGGAGAACCCGGGCTACAGCAATGATGTGGATGTGATCTACCAGGGCAATGCGATGGGTTGGCGCAAGATGGCTAATTCCCTCTTGCTCCGTTACTACTTGCGCATTTCCCCCAAACTCTCGTCCGACGCCAAGACCGGCATCGAGCAGATCGTGGGCGACCCCGCGCAATTCCCGATCATCACCGATGCGGAAGATGATGCTGCCATGGCTTATGTCGGCAACAACGCCGACGACTCGTGGCCTTCCAATTCCGTGTACGACGCCAGTGGCAGCAACTTCCGCCGCATAAAAATGTGCGCCACGTTTGTGGACAAGTTGGAATCTTTGAATGATCCAAGACTTGACCTCTGGGCGAAGAAGATCGAAGTTCCCCTCTTCGTAGACAACACACTGCCCGCCGGAACAGACGAGATCATTGATGGTGTCCGCCACCTGGCACCCGATGTGGTAGACGGTGTGATCATCGATACCGATCCCGATTATGTAGGCATACCGCCAAGCTTCTCCGCGTTGCCTTCGGCCTACAACATGAACCCCACGCCGGGACAGTTGTCATATAACCCGCACGTGTCCTTCCTCAGCGATATGTACCAGGAAGCAAAAGGCGACTTGTTGAAAGCGCGTCTCATCTCGGCGGCGGAAGTGCATTTCATTTTGGCTGAAGCTGCCCTGAACGGCTGGAATGCCGGTGATGCCGAAGAACACTATAATGCCGCCATTGCAGCGTCCCTCCAAACCTGGGGCCTGGGCGACGCATACGGCGACTACATCACGCAACCCGACGTCGTGTTCAACAGCACCCAGCAACAGATCATCGAACAAAAATGGATCGCCAGCTGGACCGTCGCCACCGAATCGTGGTTCGACTATCGCCGCACCGGCTATCCCGATCTGGCCACGGGCATCTCGGCCAAGCGCGACCGTCTTCCGCTGCGTTTCTACTACATGCAAGCAGAGATCAGGCTCAACGCCGACAACACTTCGAGCGCCATCGACAAACTCGAAGTCACCGGCTTCTCCCAAGCCGACGGCAAAAACAGCGCCTGGTCCAAGCCCTGGCTGATCCAAGGCACCGGTAAACCCTGGACCTAAATAACAGCTGTAATCTTGAAAATAGCGGAGGAGCCATCTCCGCTATTTTTCTTTTACCTCGCTCGCGGGCTTCGCCCGCCGAAGCTTTAGCGAAGGCGGGCGAAGCTTCAACAAAGTAGGACCACAAAGCCAAAATCATCCTTAAATTCAA
>CBIHQM010000035.1:0-26601 GCA_966211885.1 uncultured Chryseolinea sp. | reverse complement strand
TCACAAGGTAAGGGCAACGTTGCCTTTTTATATCCCCATACCACCCTTACCCATTTTTCCGCTCCATCTCGGCACATTCGGGGCGGTGATCCGACAAGATCAAATTCCCACAAACAAGCAAACCTTCGATGTTGGGATAGCCGGCCCGTTGGCTGGATTTGTCATGGCGATAATCGTCCTGTTTTATGGCTTCACCCACTTGCCCGAGCCGGAATATATTTTTCAAGTCCATCCCGAGTATAAAGCATATGGACTGAACTATGCCGAAAAAGTATATCAACCCCAGGATACCCCCGTCCTTGATGTCGTTATCGGCAAGAACTTGGTCTTCTGGTTTTTCGAAACCTATGTGGCCGATCCGGCGCGCGTGCCCAATCCCCACGAATTGATGCACTACCCGCTGCTGTTTTCTGGTTTTCTGGCGTTGATGTTCACCTTCGTGAACTTGCTCCCGATCGGTCAGCTCGATGGCGGGCATGTAGTGTATGGGTTGTTTGGTTACCGGCGACATAAGATCATTGCCACGGTATTTTTTATTGCCTTTACTTTTTACTCGGGCTTGGGCGTGCTCAATCCCACCGATTATCCAAATGAAAAGCTGATAATGGCAGTGCCCATCGCGATATTCATCCTGTATTCCGCGTTCCTGGGATTCAGATTGTCAAAACGCGATACGCTCATGTATGCGTTACTGATGTTTGCCGTACTGTTCATTCTGGCCAGGCTGATGCCCTCCGTGCGGGGATACTCAGGATTTTTACTGTTCGCCCTTTTGCTGGGGAGACTTGTGGGCATACAACATCCACCATCTGAAATCGAACAGCCGCTCGACAGTAAACGTGTCGTGCTGGGGTGGATCGCACTGATCGTCTTTGTACTTTGTTTCAGCCCCGCGCCGTTGGAACTCAACCTGCTTATGAAGAACCCTTAGGTAGCGCGAGTACGGTCGATTTTTTTAGGATAGGAAAGGCCAGCACTAGTTAGCCAGCCGGTTCTTTTTCCACTTGCTTTGCTGGCCTTCCGATAGGCTAGCCACCGGCGCTACGGCTTTTTCCTGCTGCTGCAGCATCACCGCCAACGCGGCCGCTAGCTGCTCTTCTTCCGCGACGGCATTTTGCTGCAGGACCGCGGGTTTGAAATAATTCTCGACAAAGCGCGTATCAAAATTTCCGCTGCGAAAGGCTTCGTGTTGCATCACGAAAAGACAAAAGCCCAACGTTGTCTCCAGACCGGTGATATCGTATTCGCGGATGGCGCGGATCATTTTCTCGATCGCATTTTCGCGCGTGTCCGCATAGCAGATCAGCTTGGCGATCATGGGGTCGTAGTAGAACGGAATGTCCATGCCCTGTTCAAAACCATCGTCCACGCGGATGCCGATGCCCTGGGGGCGATTGTAGGTTTGCAGACGCCCGATGTCGGGGAGGAAATTGTTGGCGGGATCTTCGGCGTAGACGCGGATTTCCACGGCATGGCCGTTCATGGTCAGGTCTTCTTGTTTGAAGGGAAGGCTTTCGCCCTCGGCTACTTTGATCTGCAGCTTCACCAGGTCCAGGCCCGTGATCATTTCCGTGACGGGGTGCTCCACTTGGAGCCGCGTATTCATTTCCAGGAAATAGAAATTGAGATTCTCGTCGAGAATGAACTCCACGGTGCCGGCGCCATAGTAGCCACCGGCTTTCGCCACATTGATGGCCGCCTCGCCCATCAGTTTTCTTTTCTCCGGCGTGAGCACGGACGACGGCGCTTCTTCCACCACCTTCTGATGGCGGCGCTGGATGGAGCACTCGCGCTCGAAGAGGTGCACCACGTTTCCCTGCTGGTCGCCAAACACCTGGAATTCGATGTGGCGGGGCTTGGTAATATATTTCTCGATAAACACCGAGCCGTCGCCAAAGGCGGACTTGGCTTCACTGGTGGCGCGTTCCATTTGCTCATCGAAGTCGCTTTCTTTTTCCACCACGCGCATGCCTTTGCCACCGCCACCGGCGCTGGCTTTGATGAGGATGGGGTAGCCCACTTCGGCGGCGATCTTTTTTGCTTTGCCGATGTCGGAAATGGGCTCGGCCGTTCCGGGCACGAGCGGCACGTTGAATTTGGCCACGGCGGCTTTTGCGGCAAGTTTGCTGCCCATCAGTTCGATGGCTTTTGCAGAAGGACCAATGAAGATGATGCCTGCCTCTTCGGCCAGTTGCGCAAAGTCTTCGTTCTCCGAAAGAAATCCGTAACCGGGATGGATGGCGTCGGCGCCGGTTTGTTTTGCGGCCGCAATGATCTTGTCCATGCGCAGATACGACTCCGAAGAGGGGGGAGGGCCGATGAACACGGATTCGTCGGCGTAGCGCACGTGTAGTGCCGCACGATCGGCTTCGCTATAGACGGCCACGGTTTTGATGCCCAGCTCACGGGCGCTGCGCATCACGCGCAAAGCGATCTCGCCACGGTTGGCGATGAGGATCTTTTTAATTTTCGGCATGATCAAAAAGTCAAAATGAACACGGTTGTCATCGATTTCGTCGGCACATTTTCCCGACCCATCTCAAATGTATCAAATACCCGAAACCGCACGGCACGAAGTTCTTAAAATTGCCTTCACGTTTTTACTTTTTTTTGTGCTTAACCCGGGTTGAGATTTTATTTCGGCATGACATCACCGTAAATGTAAGTTTAATGATGTTTTTTAACCGTAGGGCATTAAGTACAAGGCTGTTATTTAGGTTTTTTCGTTATTTTTGGCGCAATTTTAATTCAATCAAGACGCAATGGTAGATTTATTTGAAAAGCTCAGAATGGAGGCCGGACCCCTGGCCAAGTATTCACACCGTCCGGACGACTATTTTTTCTTCCCCAAGTTGGAAGGCGAGATCGGTCCCCGCATGATGTTCAACGGCAGAGAAGTATTGAATTGGAGTTTGAATAACTACCTCGGGTTGGCCAACCACCCCGAAGTGAGAAAGGCCGATGCGGATTCAGCCGCGCAATACGGCATGGGCCTTCCCATGGGTGCGCGCATGATGTCGGGCAACTCGGTGCACCACCTGGAGCTCGAGCGCCAGTTGGCGGACTTTGTGAAGAAAGAAGACGTGATGTTGCTCAACTTCGGCTATCAGGGCGTGGTGTCCATCATCGACGCGCTGGTGGATCGCAAAGACGTGATCGTTTACGACGCAGAATCACATGCCTGTATCATCGACGGCGTTCGCCTGCACATGGGCAAGCGTTTTGTCTATTCCCACAACGATATGGACAGCCTGGAGAAACAACTCCAGCGCGCCACCAAGCTGGCCGACGAAACCGGCGGCGGCATCCTGGTCATCACCGAAGGCGTTTTCGGGATGTCGGGTAAACAAGGCGATCTCAAGGGCGTAGTGGCCCTGAAGAAGAAATACAATTTCAGATTGTTTGTCGACGACGCACACGGCTTTGGCACGATGGGCAAGACCGGCGCAGGCACAGCCGAAGAACAAGGCGTGCAGGATGAAGTAGATCTGTACTTCTCCACCTTCGCAAAATCCATGGCCAGCATCGGTGCCTTTGTGGCCGGCGACAAGAAGATCCTCAAGTACTTGCGCTACAGCGTACGTTCGCAGATCTACGCGAAAAGCCTTCCCATGCCGCTGGTGATCGGCGCCATGAAACGCCTGGAATTGTTGAAGACGAACCCCGAATTGAAGGATAACCTCTGGAAGATCGTAAACGCCATGCAGGACGGTCTGAAGGCCCGTGGCTTCAATATCGGCACCACGACATCGCCCGTTACGCCCGTGCTTTTCAAAGGCGGCGTAGGCGAGGCTGCCAACATGTCGATGGATCTGCGCGAAAACTTCAACATTTTCTGTTCGGTGGTGATCTATCCTGTTGTCCCTAAGGATGTTATCATGTTCCGCATCATCCCGACCGCCGTCCACACGCTGGCCGACGTGGAGATGACTTTGAGCGCCTTCTCCAAGCTCAAAGAGAAGCTCGACAACGGGTTTTACAAGGAAGAAGTGTTGGTGTCGGTGACCAAGGGAATGTAAAAAAAACCGCTTTTTGAGTGGGTTTAAAAGGTTTTTTTCTAAATTGGCAGTAAGAAACTAATTTTTAATCCTAAAACTCTAATAAAATGCAAAAGTTTGAAGAGCTCAAGAATCTCATTGCTTCGCTTGAAGGAGATGCTGACAAATTCTATAATAAAGGCAACAGCGCCGCTGGCACCCGTGTAAGAAAGGGTATGCAAGATCTGAAAAACCTTGCGCAAGCTATTCGTTCTGAGGTTCAGGATATAAAGAATAAAGCATAAGTCCCCAGCTTATCCATCCGCCGGAAACAAGAAAATATAAAGGGATAACTTGAAGAAAGTTATCCCTTATTTTTTGGGCGCTTTTTGATGAGAATCTATTTCTTGATGTCGGCCATCAAACGGTCGATCTTTGTTTTCAGGCCTTCGGAAGGGCCCGCCAACGGAAGGCGCACATAGGGCGCTATGATCCCCATTTTCGACAGCACGTATTTAATGCCCACCGGATTGGCTTCCTCGTACATCGGGCCATTGATTTCCAGCAATTTCGCCTGCTCCAGGGCGCCTTTCGGAAAACTTCCGGCAAAGGCATGCTCCTTGATCTTCTTGAAGATCTGTGGATAGGCGTTCGCCAATACGGAGATAACACCTTTTCCACCCAGGGCGTAGAGGGGCAAGGCCCACATATCGTCCCCCGAGAGGAGCAGGAAATCCTTGGGCATTTCCTTCGCGATCTTCAGGAACTGCTCCATGTTGCCACAGGCGTCCTTTATGCCGATGATGTTCTTGTGTGCAGCCAGCCGCAAAGTGGTCTCTGCGGTCACATTAGAGCCCGTACGGCCCGGCACGTTGTAGAGGACCACCGGAATGGGGCTGGCATCGGCCACGGCCTTGTAGTGCCTGTAAATGCCTTCCTGGGAGGGCTTGCTGTAATAGGGGCTCACCGACAGGATGGCCGTCACGCCGCGCAGGTCTGCCGCCTTGATCTCCTCAATGACATGGGCGGTATTGTTGCCCCCGATGCCATAGACAATGGGAAGGCCCTTGGGATTATTATCCTTTACGAACTGAAGCACCTTGGCCTTTTCCTCGTCCGAACAGGTAACGGACTCGCCTGTGGTGCCCATCACCACATAGTAGTCGACACCCTTGGCGGTGTGCTGGAGAAGTTTTTTTAAGGCCTTGTAGTCTACTGCTAAGGTCTCCGTAAACGGCGTGACCAATGCCACGCCTGTTCCGTAAAGTTTTTTCATTTTTTGGCTTATTTTATTTGGGTTGTGTACTTGTGCATGCTGTCGATCATGTCGCGAAGGCTGCTCTTGGATTCGATCATGAATTCGAAATACGGGAGGCCGTCATCCCAGGCGCATCCCACGCGGCACTTGGCCTGGCTGCGGGCCAGGATGTTGAGCACCAGCGGATTGGGCGTCGTGTCGAGATAATATAAAAAGTCGAACGGGATCTCGGCAAAGTTGATGGCGTCCGGCGAGGTGATGTCGCCTAAAAAGGAGAGGTCCTTTTCGGAGAAGAAGTTGAATTTGAATTCGTAGTTGTCCTTGTTGTTGGGCAAAAACTCCAGCACCTCCACGTGTTTACCGTCGTGTTCGAATTTTCGGATCAGCTCTTTTACGGTTTCATGTTTCGGTTTATCCTCTACGCTGAAAATAATGCCGATCTTTTCCGCTTTTTTATACGATACGGTGCTCCGGACTGCCTTATTGTTCTTCAGCAACCGGTCCGTCCTCATTTTTAGAAAATTCAGCTTTATCAAGAGTTCTAGCGTTATTTATCCCTTCATCAATTTTTCAAAATCCTGTTCGGAAATAATCGTTACACCGAGTTTTTCCGCCTTTTCGCGTTTTGAAGGCCCCATATTATCACCTGCCAGCAAATAATCCAACTTTCCGGAAACAGAAGACAACACGCGACCCCCATTCTTGAGGATGATCTCCTGTAGTTCTTCCCGTTCGTACTTTTCAAAAACGCCCGAGATCACGAACGACTTGTTTCCGAGCACATCGCTTTCTTTTTCCGGTTCCTTGGCCGTGCTTTCAAAATGGAGACCGGCTGCCTGGAGGCGTGCGATCTCGCGCTGACTTTGCGGGTTGCGGAAGAAATCAAAAACCGTCTGGGCGATTTTTTCACCGATCTCCGGGGCGGCGAGCAGTTCCTCTTTGGTGGCGGCGGCTACTTTTTCGATGGTCTTGAAATAGCGCGCCAGCTTTTCGGCCACGGTCTTGCCCACATAGCGGATGCCGATGGCAAACAGTACACTCTCAAACGGCACTTCGCGCGATTTGTCGATACCGGCCAACAGATTTTGCGCCGATTTTTCTTTGAAGCCCTCCAGCCGGAGCAAGTCTTCCTTCTTCAGGTCGTAGAGATCGGCGGGGCTTTTGACAAGCCCGAGCACATAGAGTTGCTCGATCGTTTTTTCACCCAGCGAATCGATGTCCATCGCCTTGCGCTGGATGAAATGTTCGATGCGTCCCCTGATCTGGGGTGGGCAGCCGTCGAGGTTGGGGCAATAGAAGGCTGCTTCGCCTTCTTCGCGCACCAGCTTGGTGCCACACTCGGGGCATTTGTCGATATAGACCACGGGCGAACTTCCCTTAGGACGTTTCTCAAGTTCCACGCCGGTGACCTTCGGAATGATCTCGCCACCCTTTTCAACAAAAACATAATCACCGATGCGAAGGTCCAGCCGGGCGATCTCATTGGCATTATGAAGCGACGCGCGCTTCACGGTGGTTCCGGCCAGGAAAACAGGCTCTAGTTCGGCAACCGGGGTCACCGCGCCCGTACGACCCACCTGGTAGGTGATGCCATTCAACCGCGTGCTGATGCTCTGGGCTTTATATTTATATGCGATGGCCCACCGCGGACTTTTCGCGGTGAAGCCTAATTGGCGTTGTTGTTCAAGACTGTTCACTTTGATCACCACACCATCGGTCTCCAGGGGTAACTCCTGGCGTTTGTTTTCCCAATGCTGGATGTAGTCGAGCACCTCTTGAATATTCTTGCACTTCTTGTAGGTAGGCGATACGTTGAAGCGCCACGACTCGAGCTTGTGGATGCTTTCTTCGTGGGTCTTCAGTCCGGTTTCGTCGCCCAGCAGGTAGTAGGCAAAGCAGTCCAGTTTCCGTCGTGCCACTTCGGCGGAGTTTTGCATTTTCAGTGTGCCCGAGGTGGTGTTGCGGGCGTTGGCATATTTTTCTTCGCCGATGTCTTCGCGCTCTTTGTTCAATTGCGCAAAAACATGTTTGGGCATAAACACTTCGCCGCGCACTTCAAACGTGGGAGGAACGTTTTTGCCTTTTGCTTTCAGGGGAATGTTGCGGACAGTCATCACGTTGGCCGTAACATCGTCGCCGCGAACACCATCGCCTCGGGTGACGCCGCGGGTGAGCACGCCGTTCTCGTAGGTGAGGCTGATGGACACGCCGTCGAATTTGAGTTCGCAAAAATATTCGTAGCGTTCGCCATCCAATGCTTTGGCTATGCGCCCGTCGAAGTCCTCCAGCTCTTCCTGGCTGTAGGTGTTGCCCAACGAAAGCATGGGGTATTTATGATAGACCGTGGCAAACTCCTTGGTGACGGTTCCGCCCACCCGTTGCGTGGGGGAGTGGGAGTCCTTGAACTGGGGAAATTCTTCCTCCAGCGCGATCAGTTTCTCCAGGAGTTTGTCGAACTCCAGGTCGCTGATCTCGGTGCGGTTCTGTTGATAGTAAAGATCGTTGTGATGGTTGATCTTTTCCGTGAGTTTTTCGATCTCTGCTTTTGCCTGTTCGGGTTTCATAGGTTGCGTAAACACTCGGCCATAAAGCTAGAAAAATTTAGTGTTTAATGTCCCATGCTGGCGTCATCAACGCGCGTGATCAGGCAATTACTTTTGTGTGGGATCTTCGTAGGCTTTCAATCCTTCCTGAATGTCGATGGTATTGTTCTTGATCTCCACATCGGCCATGCGTTGTGAGGGATCGATCTGGACAAAGGCGATGTCGTCCGCCTTATGCGCCACCTTCACGGTGTAGGTGGGATTCACCCAGGGCCACGCTTCCAGGTCGGTGCGTGGAATGGTTTTGTCTTCTACGGGTTTGTTGCCCAGCGTTTCATTGAGGGGGACATAGAACATTTCTTTGGAGCCATCCTTGTAGGTCACCAACAGGTCTACCGGCATGGGGAACTCGCCGATCCGTTCCAAGGTCACATACGTGCTGCCCTCCTGGTCCACAACACTTTGAATGCCGTAGTCGATCTTCTTCGTGGTGAACACCCAGTAGCGCAAATACCACCCCAACTGCAATCCCGAAACTTTCTCCATCACCCGGATGAAATCGTTTGGTTCGGGATGTTTGAATTTCCAGGTGTTGTAGTATTGGCGCATGCCTTTGTAGAAATTTTCTTCGCCGATGATATACTTCAACTGGTGAAGAAAGATGGTACCCATGGAATAGGCTGCTGTGCCATAGCCGGCGTTGGTGTTGTAGTGATCGGAATGCTGGCTGATCGGCTCCTGCAGGCCGCGTTTGATGAGTGCGAAGTAGCTGGTGTAGCTCCCCTGGTGCGCCTCGGCCACTGGCGTGTTGAAGAGCGCGGCCTTGGATTCGTGGCTGGCAAAATCGGTATAGCCTTCATCCATCCAGGGATAAAGCGATTCGTTGGAGGCGAGTACGCCCTGGAACCAGCTGTGCGACACTTCGTGCGACATGACTCCCTCCAGTGCGGCAAAGGTTCCTTCGCCCATGATCAACGTGCACATGGGATATTCCATGCCGCCGTCGCCACCCTGGATGATGGAGTAGGTTTCGTAGGGGTATTTGCCAAAGGTCTTGTTCATGAACTCGAAATGCTTCACGGCATAAGGCTCCATCTTGGCCCAGTTCTCGGTTGTTTTTTCACCTTTTTGATAAAAGAAATGCAATTCGGGGCCGTTGGGCACCTGGGCTTTGTCGTGGGTGTAGTCGGGGTCTGCCGCAAAGGCAAAGTCGATCACGTTCTTGGCCACGAAGTTCCAGGTGAGCTCCCCCTCGGGGCGCTTCACGGTGGTGCCCGCTTTTTCATAGTTGTAGCCGATCTTGTCCGCATTCATCAGTTTGCCGGTGGCGGCCACCACGAAGGAAGGGTCGAGGGTGATCTTCACATCGAAATCGCCCCACACGCCGTGAAATTCGCGGGCTACATAGGGATAGGCATGCCAGCCGCGGTAGTCGTACTCGGCCATTTTCGGATACCACTGGGTCATGGAATAGGCAATGCCCTCCTTATTGTCGTGGCCGGAGCGTCGGATCTGGATGGGTACTTGCGAGTCGAACTTCATGTCGAACACGGTCTTCGTGTTGGGAAGGACCGGTTTGGCAAGGGTCACCTCCAGGATGGTGCCGTTCACGAGATAGCCCACGTCTTTGCCGTCTTGCTTCAGGCTTTGGATGTGCTGGTAGCCGATCTCATTCTCTTTCAGATAAAAGATGCGGTCTTTCACGCGGGGATCGGGATCCGGATAGTTACGCGAGCGGACATCCATCATGCTGCCCGGCTGGAACGCGTTGAAATACAGATGATAATAGACTTTGTTGAGCGTGTCTTTGGAGTTGTTATAGTACACCAGCTTTTGTGTGCCGGTGACCTTGTGCGTCTTCACATCCAGCCGTACGTCCATGGTGTATTCCACGCGCTGCTGCCAGCGGTAATCCTGTGCTGAAATGGGGTGGTTGATGATGAAAAAGAAGAAAATAAGAAAGACACTCGCAAATTTTAACATTCCGCACACGTTTGAATAACGTGCGCAAAATATTGAAAACCCGGTAGGTTACAAAGGGAATTTATTCTTCCTGAACCCTTTAAAGAAATAGGTGAGGCTGCCGGAAAGAAACGAGCTTTCCGAAAGGGTGAGGGGCTCGCCGGGCAATGCCTTCGGGATGTTGTAGGTGTAGGTGAACGCAAATCCCCAGTTCTTAAAACCCACCGAAAGGGGAACGCTGATGGCATAGTTCATGACCCCAAACACATTGGTGGTGGTCTGCACCAGGCTGTAGGTAGTACCGTATTGTCTGAAATTTTGAATCGCCTCCCGCAAGGACTTGGGCGCCACATAGTCGAGTGTGGTCAGGGTTTCGTTTCCAAACAAAGCGAAGAATGAGGGCGAAATGGCAATGCGATCGATCCCCTTGAGATTTTTCTTTTCCAGGATAACGCTCAGCCCAGGCATGATGCGGTGCACGTGCGCATCGCCAAAGTAGTAGGAGTAATTCACGCTGAGCAACACGGGCTTGAACTCGAGCATGGGCGTGACGGAGAGCGTGTTCTTGTAGGGTATATAAGCGTCCTCGCTGGGCGTGTTGTAGAAATAGCGGTCGTATTCGCCCATAACCGAAAATCGCTTCGAGAAGCTGTGCATATAGCCGGCCGAGGCGATGGTGAGGTAATAGGAAGGCACAAAATCCTTGCTCCAAAATCCAGACACGTCCGCGAACAATCCTGACTTGTGATAGTAGGAGACACCCGGAGCCAGTCCGAAATTTTCGATCCCCAACGTACGGCCTGCTGAAAGCACGTTGCTGTTGTATCCCATACGCACGGCAAATTGCGACCGGACCGGTTCGCCATAGGTGAGCAGGCTGTCGATGAGGTTGAAGATGGTGAGCGAATCTTCAAAGGTCAACGCATCGTCTACACCCGATAGTAACAGTGAGTCTGCTTCCTGGGCAAACAATGAAGCCCCGGATGCAGACAAGAGAATAGTGAAGAGCCATCTTCTACACCAATGCATGTCCTGCGTGTTAGATCAGATTAGTTGTTTCGTTGCTGGAGGCGTTGTTGTTGCTGATCGCGCAGGTTTTGTCTTCTTTCCTGTTGCATTTGCCGTCGCTGGATCTGGTCGAGGATCATTTGCCGGAACCTTCGCTCGGCGTCGGGCAAGGTGCGCAGCTTTTGGGCCGAGATCACTTTGAGCAAGCGGCCGGAGTAATCTTTTTCCAGGTCCAGTTCCTGTTGTTTTATTTTGAACTGGGCATCCAGGGCGGCCTGGCTGTTTTGTTCCTGGTTTTGGTCGGGCGACGGGTTTTGCTTGGCCTGCTTCAATTGCTGGCGCAGCACTTTTCGGCGTTCGGCAAACTCGCGGTAGATGGGCCAGAACTTCTCGGCTTCCTGTGGCGTGAGTTGGAGCTGGTCGGTAATGTAGGCCACCCGTGCGGCTTGTATTTTATCGCGGGCCTTGGTGTCGGTTACGGGGGGGATATCCTCGTCCTGTGCCCAGGCGGGCAGCAGGATGATGGTCAATAAGAATCCTAGAATCGCCTTCATCTCGTATAACTTTAATCAATATCGTCTAAAATGGTGTCGAGGTCGTCGGCGCTGATGTTCAGGCCGTAGACGTCGTTTTCAATTTCGCTGGCGTCCGTGCCATCGAGGTGCACCTGCTCCAGCAACTCGTCGGTGGTCAGGTCGGTATCGTTCAGGTACGCTACCAGTTCTTCGGTTTGAACGGAGGCCAGCAAGCCTTCAGGGGAGCCGTCGCCGGTGGGGCGGTTGAACCAAAAAATGGTTGCAGCCAGGAGGATCAAGGCGGGCAGGGCGTAGCGCAGGCCATAGACCCAGGCCGGGCGCCTGAACGCGCTGGGGTTGCTCACCCGCGACTGGATCATGCCGGGCAGCTTCTCGAAGTATCCCTCGGGGACGTCGAAAACCTCTTTTTTCGGAATATCTTCAAGCTTTTTCATGATCGGGGGTTTGACATCTTAATCTCTTAAAAGTTTAATCATTCTGATAAATAATCTTCAATTTTCTTCACGGCATGGTGATAGCTCGCCTTGAGCGCGCCCACCGTGGTGTCGGTGATCTCGCTGATCTGTTCGTAGGACATGTCGTCGAAGTATTTCATGTTGAACACCAGCCGTTGTTTGTCCGGCAGTTTGAGGAGGGCTTTTTGCAATTTCAGCTGGATCTCGTCGCCGGTGAGAGTGGAGTTGCTGTCCAGTTTGGCGGTGAGCTCGCCTTCCACATCGCCGATGGGTAAAAAGAAGCGGCGTTTTTTGCGTTGGAGGAAGGTGAGGCACTCGTTGGTGGCAATGCGGTATATCCAGGTGTAGAGCTGGGCATCTTCGCGAAAGCTGTCGATGTGTTTGTGGATCTTGATGAAGACCTCCTGGGTGATGTCATCCGCGTCGTCGTGGTCGATCACCATTTTGCGGACATGCCAATAGACCCGCCTCTGGTACTCACGCACGAGCAAGTTGAACCCATAGTTACGGGTTTCCGAATTTCGCAGTTTGAGTAACAGTTCTTTGTCTTCCAAGGAGGAAAGGCATCAATTGGAGCTTAGACTCAGGCGCGGTTGTAAGGTTTAAAAATAAGGGTTAATTCTTTTCAAACCCGTTTCAGGGATCGAATTTCTTTCGTGCCGGGCTGTTGCTCGTTCGAAGGGACCTAAGGCTTGTAGGCCGTCAGCATATCGGCCAGGCACTCGAACGTTTCCTTGGCATGGGTCGGGAAATTGGCAAACCGGAGTTGCGTTTTCTTAGCGGCTCCATAGCCGTCGCCAGGCTGCATGCCTTTTTCCAGGAGCATCCGCGTGATGCGCTCGGTGTGTTCGCCGGTGTCGGCCACGATCACCGTTTTCGATTGAAACGCTTTATCCTTCACCAAAGGGCTGATCGCTCCATTGTCTGACAAGGCCTGGTACAACACGATAGCTTTATATTCGGTCTCTTTGCGGATGGCGTGGATGCCGCGGCGGTTCATGTCTTCCACCACTTTTCCCAGCAGGTAAATGCTCAGCACGTTGGGCGTCTCTGGCGTTTGATATTTCAGGTAGTGTGTATGCAGGCTTGGGATGGTGTGATAAGAACCGATGGACACGCCTTTGGAAAGCAATTGCTCAGCCTTGGCCACACACGCGTCGTTGACCGCCCAAACGCCTAGTCCAGCGGGAAGGCCGAATCCTTTTTGAACGGAAAAGAAAACAGAATCCAGCAACGAAAAATCGAACTCCGGAAAAGGCAGAGACGACACTGCATCGACGGCGAGCAACGCGTGGGGATGGTTGGCTCTCACCGTGCGGATAAAATCCACGGGCAGCATCACACCGGTGCTGGTCTCGTTGTGTGTGAGCGCGATCAACTCGGTGCCCTCGGGTGCTTTGAAGTTGGCGTCGAAGCCCTGACCTTGTGCGGCCTCGAGTTTGCCAGGCTTCCGGTTCAGCTGTTGCGACACTTCGAAAAAGCGTTTTGAGAACGCACCATTCACCAGGTGGAAAGACTTTTCTTCCACCAGGTTTTGGATGATCCGCTCCCAGATCTCGGTGGCGGAACCCGTGAAATATAAATGATAGCCCGCAGGGATTCCCAACAAAGCCCGTAAGCCTTCCACCGTGGATTGATAAATGCTCTCAAACTTTTTTGTGCGGTGCGACAGCGACGGAATGCCTTCGCGGAAAGCGGTGCGCATGTGATCTTCTACCGTGAAGTAGAGTTGGGATGGGCCGGGGGTGAAATTTATAGTCGGGTTCATAATGCGGCAACAAAACTAAAAAAGATATTGATACGGTCTGCATCGGCAGGGCGCAATCGATGACCCGGCAGACCGGAAAAGCATACACAAAAATTCTTCCGGATCAAGGTTGGCGCAAAAGCATGTTTTTTCTAAGTTGCACCAAATCCCACTCGGGTTTGGGACACGTTTGCTGAACCTAACATTATAAACAATACCGAGTGAAGCTTTCGTCCAAAATCAGGCTTCATCCGCCAATTGGCGGACCTCGCCCAAAAAGCAGGTTAACAGAAGAAGGTTGCGGATGCCGGCAGCTCAAAACTTGTCTTTAGGGGGTTCAGAAACACCTCCCCAAACCCAGTGGGCTTTTTATTTCCCTCCTAAAAGCCAAAACGCCCAACGAAAGCCTAACGACTTCTCATTGAGCGTTCTTTTGCATCTCTTGCTCGCCGAAGCTTTCGCGAAGACGAGGAGATTAAATTAATACAGTACCCGGAACTTAATCGTGTGATCAATTTCTCTCAGTTCCTTGATCACGTCCTTGTCATACTGCTTATTGATATCCGTGATCACATACCCGATCGTCTCATTCGTCTTCAAATATTGTCCCACGATGTTGATGCCATGGTTGGCCAAAATGTGGTTGATCTTCGCCAGGATCCCAGGCACGTTCTCATGAATGTGAATCAAGCGGTGTGCATTCTCCAACAAAGGCAACGTCAGGTTCGGGAAGGTCACGCTGTTTGACGTGCTGCCGGTGTTGATATAGTCCATGATCTTACCGGGCACGAAATTGCCGATGTTCTCCTGTGCTTCCGAGGTGCTGCCACCAATGTGGGGCGTCAGGATGGTGTTGGGAAGTCCGCGCAGTTCCGATTGAAACTCTTCATCGTTGCTCACGGGCTCATAGGGAAACACGTCGATCGCACAGCCGGCTACTTTGCCGCTCAACACGTTCTCGCGCAATGCCTGAATATCGACGATGTGTCCGCGGCTGAGGTTGATAAAGATGACCCCCTTCTTCATGAGGGCAAATTCCTTTGCACCGATCAGGTTGAGGTTGGACTCACGGCCATCAACGTGTAACGATATGACATCCGCTTGCTCCAACACTTCTTTCATCGACTTGCACTTGATGGCGTTGCCCAGCGACAGTCTTTCTTCCGTATCATAATAAAGCACCTTCATTCCCAGCGATTCGGCAATGACCGAAAGCTGTGTGCCGATGTTACCATAGCCGATAAGACCTAATTTTTTGCCACGCACTTCAAAGCTTCCTTTTGCCGATTTGTCCCACGCGCCCTTGTGCATTTTCGTGGATTTGTCCACGATGTTGCGCATGAGCATGATCATCTCGGCTACGGCCAGTTCCACCACGGAGCGGGTGTTGCTGAACGGCGCGTTGAAAACGGCGATGCCTTTTTTGGTGGCGGTCTTCAGATCGATCTGGTTAGTGCCGATACAAAAGGCGCCGATCACCATCAGGCGGTTGGCGTGTTCCAATACGCGTGCCGTTACCTGGGTCTTCGAGCGGATGCCCAATACGGAAACGTTCTTGATCTTTTCGATCAATTCGTCTTCCGTCAATGCAGCATGGTAGGTCTCTACGTTGAAGCCCTCTGACTTCAGCAGTTCGATCGCTACGGGGTGTACATTCTCCAGCAAGAGCACGTTGATACGGTTCTTGGGATAAGAAATGGCCGTGTTGAGCTTGTTGAGGTACAAGAACTCATCGAGGCTGGGGGTGATGTGGTCTGCCTGTTTCAATACGTTTTCCCTTTCTACGTTTTCCGTGAAGGCGTAAAACTTATTGGCCAGCCCGGAGTGTTTAATTTCGTAATCTGTGTATCCGTCACCAATAACGTATACATCGCCGGGCAGGTTCAATCTTTTTAATTGTTCCACTTTGCCGTTGTTGGCCGACAACGGGTTGTCTGTATCAAAGCCGATGACACGGCCTTCGCTGTCGAAGCGGAACTCGTTGGCCAGGATGTTCTCCGGCTTGATGCCAAATTCGGTCACGATGGGTTCGATGAACTCGCGGAAACCGTTTGAAATGATATAAATGTTGTCGGCGTAGTTCAGGAAAAATTCACGGTTACGCTTGAACGATTCAGAGACTTTGTCTTTCAGCAAGGCGATGAGAGGAGCAAGGTGGTGCTGGGAAGGGGCCAGCAGGTTCAGGCGTTTCTCCAGCGATTCGCGGAAGGAGATGGAGCCGTTCATGCCCTGGTTGGTGATGGAAACGATCTGGTCCTTGCGATGGTCGCGGTCGGGGTGGTCTTTCAGTGAAATGTCGGCCAGTACATCGAAGGCTTCTACTTTGGTAAAGGTGCTGTCGAAATCGATTACAAAGTACTTGTTCAGTTTCATGGGTTGGTTGTAAACCGCAAATGTAATTTGGATTTGTGACTTACGATTTACCCGGCCCAATTATTTGTTGCCTAACGAATGCTAGTGGAAATTCCTGCTTTTCAGATACTTTGAGGGCGTTTTTAGCAGACGCCATCCAACTCGTTCACATGGTCTGGATTAGGTCGCACCGGCATCCAAACCCTGCGCCAAAACACCACGCCAGTCCTGTGGTATCGGCTAAAGCCCTTGTTGATTTATACGCCATAGCCACGCTGAAGCCTGGGTTATTTTTATTCACAAATGATGGACCTCATCATCTTTGAGTGAGCAAGCAGATCAACTCCTCTGAATGAGTACCCCGGCCTTCAGGCCTGGGTTATCGAATAAACATATAATCGGGCTTTAGCCCTGACCTCTCCCGCATTGCCCATCAACCGCCATTATAGCTTCGTCGCTGTGCTCTGCGTGTCAATCCCGCTGTCAGCTTGGTCAGTCCCTGCGAAAAGAGGTCATCCGTTCCTTGGCCAAAAGGCTGGGGTTATTCAGGTTGCCATTTGCTTGGTTGCAAGGGAAAGTAAGAGCACGTAAACTGACGGAGAAGCCGTGTCAGGAATTTGACGGAGTTCGTCATCGCACGCTTTCTCTTTACGAACGAAAGACAAAGCCGATTTTTCAAAAAGGCGTTTCTTAAAACAACATGCCCGTCACAAAGCAAGATGCATCACCACGGCCGAGGTAGGGCACACGTGTGAAAATTCTGAGGAGGCATTTAGCTCTTTGGGGACTTCTTCGCGCGGGATGACCTTGAATCCTTTTCGTTGAAAAAAGCCGTGTGCATTTTCCGTCAACAAGAAAATACCTTTCAGTTTTCTTTTGCGCGCCTGCTCGATGAGATGTTCGGTGATGGTGGTGCCTAACGCTTTGCCGCGAATGCCAAGCTTCACGGAGAGGGAACGCAGCAGTGCATAGTCGCCATACACTTCCAAACCACCGGTGCCTACCATGGAATCGTCTTCCACGTAGCCCACCAGCATGTCGCGCTTGAAATCCAGGTCGTCGGCAGGCAGGCTGGAGGAGCGCAGCAGGTTGCGGAAAACATCAAAGCTTTCGGCATTGTCGATGATTTTCAGGTTCGGTTCCATAGGCTAAAGGTAAAAGATTTCTCCACGGATTTTCCCCGGACATCAAAATTCTTGACTGAATTTTTTTGAGAGATCGTGACCATGCGAAAACAAAAAAAATGGCCTACACAACCGTCTTCAATTGGATGATGGTTATGCAGGCCAAAGGTTTTTATCGCATCATCAAAATGCGTGTGGCCGCTTCCACTTCTTTTGTATAGCGTTCGATGGCTTTCGCCGTAGCTTCGATCTGTTCCTGGGCTTCCGTCCAGGCGCGTTGTTCGATGCCTTCGCGAATACCGGGCAACGTCTTCACGCCATAGCCGGTGTAAAAACCGGGGGCGTAGATCGTATGACGATACCATCCTCTTCTGGGCAATCCCGCATCAGCCATCAGTTTCTGTTCGGCGCGATACAAGGTTTCATTCAGCGTGACGAGATTGGTGTTCGGCACCGTATTTCCGGCGCGCAAGTCGGCATACAGTGTAGAGGCTTTTTCCAGCGCTGTTAATGCATTTTGAAGGCTTGAGAAATTTAAGAAGGGCACAGCATCTTTCGGTGTGGGAGGGACGTATTTGATGAGGGGATCGGCTGCCTGCACAAACACGTTGTCCTTGATCATCTGGTTCTCTACTTCGGTGGATTCGCGCAGGTTGTCCAACAGCGTCATCACTTCGGTGAGATAGCCGTTCACGGTTTTCGAAAAGGCTTTGAAATCAAACGGCAACACTTCGGCGTTGGCCAGGCGCAGGGTTGCGCGGCCGGCGGTTTTGGCGAGCGCGATGCCATAGGCAAACTTGGGGTCCTTGAAGCGGACATACATGTCGTAGGAGTCATAGATAGAGTGGTATTCACCCCCATCGTCTTCGCCACCATAACCGAGGTTTAGCGAAGGGATGCCCAGGTGTTGAAAGAAGGGACTGTAGTCCGAACCCGAACCCAGCGCACTCAGGGTCAACATTTTTTTATCGAGGATATCCTTTCTGGCTTTTGCGCCCTCTGCCTTCGTGGCTCTGTAGGCACGCGCTCTGTCACGGACGGATATACCGGTTTGTGGATCCATCACGTCGCGCGAGCATTCATCCATCAGCGTCTCCAGCGTATGCGATCCACCCGCATCCAGGAATCCTCTTCCATTTCCGTCGGAGTTGATGTAGGCAACCACTTTTTGTTGCAGTTCCGTGGCGTGGTGCTCCACCCATTCCGTTGATCCGATCAGCGAAGGTTCTTCACCATCCCAGGCGCAGTACACGAGTGTGCGTTTTGGCCGGATGCCGGTCTTCACCAACTCGCTCACCGCGCGGGCTTCTTCCATCAGCGCCACCATACCGCTGATAGGGTCGTTGGCACCATTTACCCATGCGTCGTGGTGATTGCCTCTGACCACCCATTCATCGGGCAGTTCCGTGCCCTTCAGTTTGGCAATCACGTTATGGCAGTCAACTAGCTTCCAGTCGAATTCAAGTTTCAGGTGCACTTTTGCCGCTCCAGGTCCGACGTGATAGGTGAACGGCAGCGCGCCGCGCCATTTCTCCGGTGCCACGGGGCCGCCAAGAGCGGCTAACAAGGGTTGGGCGTCGGCATAAGAAATGGGTTGGACGGGGATCTTCAGGAGGTTGGCAGCGTCTTTGCGATCGAGGCGTTTGGCGTCTTCCGTGGCGCCAATGCCGGGTGTCAGCGGATCGCCGGGGTAGATGGGCATATCCGAAACAGACCCACGCTGCACGCCGTGCTGCGGCCGGAAAGGGCCTTTGGGGTAGACATCGCCCTGATGATAGCCATCGCCCTCCGGATCGGAATAGATCAGGCAACCGATGGCGCCGTGTTCCTGCGCCACCTTCGGCTTAATGCCCCTCCAAGACCCGCCATATTTGGCGATCACGATCTTGCCCTTCACGTCGATGCCCATACGTTCCAATTGGTCATAGTCGTCGGGAACGCCGTAGTTCACAAAGACCAGTTCGGCCGTCACGTCGCCGTCGGCGGACCAGGCGTTATAGGTGGGAAGTTGTTCTTTTGTTTGACCACTCGTGGCATCCTCTTTCAGGGCGGGTTCAGCCAGGCGGGCGGTGAACTTGGTTGGACCAACCAATTCCAGCTGCCGCACCTTGGGGGTGGGGAAGAGCACTTTGTAGGTTTCGATCTGTGCGTCGTAGCCCCAGCTTTTGAAGAGGTCGCGCATGAATTCGGCGTTTTGTTTTCCATAGGCCGAGCCCAGGTGGTGCGGCCGGCCGGCGAGTCGTTTCATCCACACATCGAGGTTCGCGGGCTGCAGATAGCTATCGAATTTCTTTTCGACTTCCAGCTGTTGGTCGCCGGAAGTTTTCGTATAGCCCGATAGTGTTTTTTGTTGCGCGAAAGCGGCTGTAATGGAGAGCGTGAAAAATAGCAGTAGGATTTTTCTCATAGGTTAATGTTTTCAGACGAGAAATATACTGAAAGGGGTTTTGCGAACCCAGGGTTTTATACAAATGGTCGGGATAATCGCCCATAGCAAAAACATTTTTCAAAAAAGAACGCTTTCTCAAGGGGACTGCTGACATAGGATTGTCACCCGGCGGCATAGTTTTGATGGCAAGTTCTTTTGAACCAAAGACTATGAAATCGAATGCAATACCCGGAGTACCCGCAAGTCACACAGGGCTTGCTGTGGCCCTTCTTATCATTTTCAATTTATCACTCACGCCAACCCAGGCACAAACCCCCATGACGATGACCGAATCAAAAACACTTTATGGTTTCTCCGTAAGCTTCAAGACCAAACCCGGCAAAGGACCTGACATGATCGCCATTCTCCTCCAGGCTGCCGAAGGTGTTCAAACAGCAAGGGGCTGTCACCTGTACATCATTTCGCAAGACGAAAAAGACCCCGACACCATCCACGTGTTCGAGACGTGGGACAGCCGTGAGGATCACGACAATTCCTTAAAATTAGAAGACAGCAAAGATCTCATTGCACAAGCCATGCCGTTGCTGGACGGCAAACCACAAGGCATGAGCCTAAAAGTCTTTGGCGGCGCCGGATTGAAGTGAAGTTTCGTTGGGAAAGATTAATAATTTCTTATAACTTGAACAGCTGATTTTACCATGGTTATTGCCACCTTTATAAAATATCTTATCGTTGTGTTGGGTTGGGCGGCAACTTTCTGGTACCTGGTGCAGGGTTTGCAAAACAAAGGTCATAGATCTTATCTCAAGGCGATTCTCATTTTCATGGGAACAGGTGCAGCGTTGGTGATCTACTCCATTATAGAATTCTATATCCTTCTTCACTCCTAAAAGTGAGGCTTGATAGACTGTCTTGATGGACAAACAATCATCTAAGACATGGTCCCCGGCGGGTAAGGAGCCATAGCGGGGATGTTTCTATTGGCTGAATTTCGGTTCACCGGGAATGAAGCCATGATTTTATCCGGACCTATGGACCTCGCATATTCTCAAGGAACGCACACAAATATTATGAAAAGTGAGCGAGAAGAGATTCCTTGCGGGGCTTTTGTAAAGTACCTCTTATGACCCTCGATCTTGTCTCCCGGCGTTTGCTGTTGTGCCTGTGTCTTTGCACAGGTATTCTGCCAGCGCTGGCGCAGAACACGATTCTGTCCAGCGGTAATTGGGATGACCCCAGCATCTGGTCGGGCTCCAATATCGCCGATGTCGTGAGCGAAGACGTTGCATTCAATGTTTCTTCGGGCATCACGGCGATTGTGCCTATGGCCACTGCTTACACCGTTGGCAATGTGTACTTGCAATCGAACACTATTGAAATTCAAGGTACGCTTGACATCGGCCAAATGGGAAACCCAAAGAATGTCACGGCCGCAGACAACGCCTCTTTGAAAATGACATCTTCCGTCCTCAGTGCGTTGACGATCTGGGGAAATGTAAATGCGGCTGCGTCATTTTCGCTTTGGTCTGTTTCGCAGATTATTGTAAAAGGAGATGTCAATATGGGCGACAATGGCACGATCCTCATCACCGGGGGGAAAAGCATTATAATTGAGGGTAATCTCGTTGCCGGCACCGGTGCCTTTGCCAATATTGCCGACGGTTCGACACTGGAAGTTCTTGGAGATATTACTGTTGGAACGGGGTCATCCAGACGCTCCAGCACCGCGGTCATCAAAGCAAAGTCATGCTCCGGCCCCCCGGAATTTTGTGGCGGCGTGATCCTACCCATTCGTCTTCTCGAGTTCAATGCCGATGTGGCGGGCGATGAAGTGCTGGTGAAATGGTCTACAGCGACCGAGATCAACGTCGACTATATCGAGGTTCAACGCTCTGAGGATGGCCATACCTTCGCCAACATCGGCAAGGTCAAGGCGTTTGGTAACAGCAACACCATCAAAAACTATTCCCTGACCGACGATGCGCCGGTGATCGGAAACTTATACTACCGGCTGCATTCTGTTGACTTCGATGGCAAGGAAGAGTTTTCACGTGTCGTCGCCGTGCGTTACTTGTCATCCAATGCCGTGCAAATATTTCCCAACCCCACGGGCCATCAGGTGAACATCCAACTCAACTTTATTCCCGCGGAACAAACCACGCACGTGCTCACCGATCTCTACGGCCGGACCATCGCGCAATTCACCACGCACCTGCAACGCGAAACGCTACAGGTGCCCGACATCAAACCCGGTGTATACTTTTTGAAAACCAAAAGCGGAAAAGACATATTCTTAAACCGCATCGTTTTTACGGAGAGACCGTGATTTTTTTCGAATCCGTTTCAGTAGCGACGCTTTGTTGAAATCAATATCCGATGGAGTACTTCCGTTGATTTTTACTGCATTTTTTTGTTCGCGTAAAAATCCCTTGTATGTAAGAAGCCACACCAGGACGCATTCTTTTCTTGCGAGCCTGAAAATCACATCCAGTAAACAAATTTAGACTGTATTGCGGCAGCGATCTTCTTCGCAATACACTGGCGTCATATGTTTTCTTACATGAAAAGCGTACTGCAAATACACTGCAGTGGGGTGGAGTTTCTTTGCTGGGAACTTAAAATAGAACTCATTATGATTCTCCGTCTCACTTTCATGCGTATCCTGTTGTGCGTCGGTTTCTATTCCTGCGTTTCTTCCGCTTCGGGGCAGGTGCAAACCAAGATTCTTTCCACAGGTTGGTGGCATATCCCCGGCACTTGGCAAGGCGGCAATGTTGCTGACCTCATCACGGAAGACGTAACCTTCAACGCGGCGTCAGGAATCACCGCTACCACGTCTCTATTCTTTCCCTACACCATTGGGAATGTTGATCTGCAGTCGAATACCATTGTGGCGCAAGACGTCTTGAACATTGGACAAGCGGGCACGCCAAAAAATGTCACGGCTGTGGGCGGAAGCTTGAACTCCTCCCTAGGGGTCATCACCGTTTGGGGAGATGTTAACGCTACGGGCGGCTTTACCTTTGTGTCGAACAAGAAAATCGTCATAAAGGGAAATGTCAATTTGGGTGACAACGCCCGTTTTAATATCGGCAACAATGCTACCATTGTGATCGAAGGAAACCTGACCGCCGGTCAGAACACGATCGCCAATTTCGCCGCGACCGCCACGATGATCGTTACCGGCGACATCGTGGTGAGCACAGGTTCATCCAGCAACGCGCCGGCGGGTGCCATGAAATCGCGAACGTGCACCGGGCCGGTCGCGTTTTGCGGCAATGTGGTATTGCCCGTCCAGTTGTTTCAATTCAAAGCCACTGTTGCAGGCGATGCTGTGCAGGTGAAATGGACCACGGCCACGGAGATCAATGTCGACTATTTCACCGTTCAACGCTCGGTCGAAGGGCAGGTGTTCAACGACATCGGCGCCGTCAAAGCCTTTGGCAACAGCACCGTGCTGAGAAACTATTCATTGACCGACCCAAACCCGCTGATTGGAAATGTGTACTACCGGTTGCATTCTGTGGACTTCGATGCAAGGGAAGACTTTTCGAATGTTGTCGCTGTTCGCTACCTGTCTTCGAAGGCGATCGACGTATATCCCAATCCCTCAGCAGGCAACGTGACCATACGTCTTAATTTTAATCCCGGAGAAGAAACTACACACACCCTCGTGGATTCCTTTGGTAGAACGATAGCACACCTCACGATGCACACGTCGCTGGGAACGTTCGACATACGAAACGTCAAACCGGGTGTATATTTTTTAAAGACCAAAACCGGTGATGAGGTTTTGTTAAACCGGATCGTTTTCACGGAAGGCCAGTAATGAATCTCAGAGCATGAAGCTAAGTGCATAGCCTATTTGACTCAGCCCACGGCACTTCGTTAGAACGGAAAGCCAATCCCCACGTTATAGATAACGGGTTCACGATACCCATAGAACGTGCCATCGGCGGCCTCTTTCGCATAGGGTTTCCAGAAGCGGATTTTGTCTAATACAAAGCGATCGCCCTGGTCGCGGGCGGGATCGTACACTTTCATCCCGACGTCGAAACGGAGAATGAGGAACGTAAAGTCAAAACGCAAACCGAAACCGGTGCCCACGCCGATCTCCTTGTAAAACCGGTCGATGCTAAACTGTGAGCTGCGGTCCTGCGTAATATTTCCCTCGGCGTCCACCACGTTCGAAGGCCGGAAGTTCCAGACGTTGCCGGCGTCGATAAAGACCGCACCATTCACAAACCCGAATAATTTTTGACGCAGCTCGATGCTGGCCTCCATCAGAATTTCCGAGGGCTTTTCAATACTGTAGTCATAAAGTCCATCGCCCTTTGGATTGGTGCTCTCGGGAGGTTTGGCCGAACCGGGCCCGAGTCTTCGTGGGCGCCAGGCCCGGAGACTGTTGCTACCTCCGGCGAAGAAGAATTTTTCATAGGGCAAACTCTCGTTATCGGAATAGGAGTAGGCAAAACCCGAATTGAGGCGATAAGCAAGAATAGTGTTTTTGTTCAGCGGGTCAGTCTTGCGGACGTCGAGGCTGAGCCGGATGTATTTAAAATATTCCAGCTTGAGATCGCTGATGAATTTTGGGTCGATAAAGTTCCAGATGGTCCCGCCGCTTTCCAATTGTGTCCGGATGTACCACGAATCGCGTTCCTTGTTGCCGTAGTTGTTCAGGTTCCAGGTGATGCCGAAGATAATACTGTTCACAAACGACGGTCGGAAAGAGTTGGTCAGCGCGTTGTTTCCCAAAAGGTGTTGCTTCTGCAAGAGTTCCCGAAAGCTGGGCGACAGGTTGGCGGTGTCGATCACACCAAGGTTGAGGGGGATCAGCGAATACAGCCGCTTTCGGTTTGCGCTTTGCCAGGTATAGGTACCGTTGACGGAGATCACGGTGCGCCGGTATTCCGGGCGGTCCGTATAGGCGTAGCCGGCCGTGAATTTGGTCTTCGGGTTGTACTGGGCAAACTTATAGCGCTGGCGTTCCTTGAAAGGCCAGATAAATTGTGGAAAGGTGAGCGAGGCGTTGAGGCCGGCTTCCGTGCTTTTATAAACGTTCTCGCTACTGGTCGCCGAAGCCACCCCTTCAAAACCAAAACGCCCATTCAGGTCGAAGGTCTCCATGCCGTGGAAAACGTTGCGCTTTTTAAAGGAGATGTTATAGAACGGGCCCGGGAAACCTTGTGTCACGCTCATGCCGGCTTCGTTGGTCCATTCGTAACGCGATAGCGGGCTGGCAAAGATGTTGGCAATAAACCTTCCGCCCGCGGTGTCATAGTTGATGTTCACAAACTTGAAAGCTTCCACGTTGGCCAGCTGTTGCTGGGTCCGCAGCGTTTTGGTGCGGCTGTAGTCTTCGCCGGGCTGCAGAAACACCCGCTGGCTGAGGATCTTCAGATTGTATTGGTTCTTGAAATACTTGTACTGAATGTCGCGGTAGGAGCGGGTCTGTCGTTGCTGGTTTGGGATGCTCGTTCCAACATCGGTGGTGAAGGTCACCTCGTCGATGGTGAATTTCTTGTGATAGCCGCGCTTGGCGGGATCTTTAATGGAGATGATCACGGCGATCTTCCGCTCCGGTGTGTGGAACGTGGTGTCGATGTCGAAGTCGATGTATTGGCGGTTGAAGTCGTAGTAGCCGTAGTCCTTCATGAGCAGGTCCAGGCGCTCGCGTTCCTTCGTAAAGTTGTCCTGGTCGTAGCGCGTGTTCTTGACGATAAAACTGGCGCGGGCATTGTCGTTCACAATGTGCAGCAGGGCGGTGTCGGCCACATCATAGAAGATGGAATCCACAAAGTAAGGTTGCCCGGGATCCACTTTGTAGTTCACCGTCACGAGTTTACCGGTGCTGCCCACGTGCTCGGTGACCTTGTTTTTAAAATAGCCTTTGCCAAAAAGATATTCCTGAAAGCGCTCGCGGGTCATGGCCGACTTGGCACTGTCGAACACGGAGATAGGCTCGCCCCATTGCATCCAAACATTGCCGTTCTCGATGAAGCCGTTGAGCTTGTCGACCTTCTTTAGTTTTTTGAACTGATAGTTGTTGATCTTGCGCTGCGACGTGGTGGAGGCGATCTTGTCGTCGTACTTTTTTTCAACCGCTTCTTTCTTGCGGATGTACTTCTCCTGGTTATAGCGGCGTTCGCCGAAATAGTAGATGCTCACCAGGGGAGTGACCGGGGTTCCGAGGATCTTTCGGTTGGGCCGTTGGATATATAAATTCCGGAGGTTTTCCTGGTTGATGGTGCCCGGCGCCTGGATTGTTTGGCGGAACAGCAGTTTTTCGTTTTCTTTCAGGTGCTTTATGCCCAAGCATCCTGAAAGGGACGCGGAAAGCCAGAGCATCAAGACTATATATTTGAACTTCGATGTCGTCAAGGGGTGGAAAATGCTATCAAAAGCTAAAATCAAGTTTGTTAAATCTTTGCAAATAAAGAAATACCGCAAACAGGAACAATGTTTTCTGGTGGAAGGAGCAAAGAGTGTGCGTGAATTATTGGCCTCCGATTTCGAGGTGACGCTGTTGTTGGGTACGGAAGAATTTCTCTCCAGCCACCGGCCCACCGGCCGCATGGAGGTGATCGAGGTGAAGCCTTCGGAACTGGAAGGCTTGGGCGAATTTCAAACGAATGATGCCGCCCTGGCCGTGGCCCGGCAAAAGCCCAACCAGCCCTTCTCACTGGCTGCCAACGAATTTGCCCTGGTCCTGGACGATCTGCGCGACCCCGGCAACCTGGGCACCATCATCCGCACCGCCGATTGGTATGGCATCGCCAAGATCATCGCTTCCGAAGAAACCGCCGATGTTTATGGCCCCAAAGTGATCAGCGCCACCATGGGTTCCTTCACCCGCGTCTCAGTCTTCTACACCGATCTTGCTGCCTATTTGAACAACACGTCACACCGCGTCTTTGGCACCTTCCTGGATGGCAAGGATGTGCACACGGTCGACTTCGGAGCTGGGGGGCTCATCGTGATCGGCAACGAATCAAAAGGTATTGCCCCACCGTTGGAGCCTTTCATCACGGACAAGATTACCATTCCCCGCTATGGACTGGCGGAGTCACTAAATGCAGGGATTGCCACGGCCGTGGTGTGCGACAACCTTCGCAGACCTCGCGCACTTCACTAAACCCGTGAACGTTCAGACCGGGACTTTCTCTCAGAAGACATTTTTTGTTAACACTTTCATCACATCGTTCTTATAATTCCGGCCGATGGGAATGGTGTGTTTACCGATCTCCACG
>CBIHQM010000034.1:0-26783 GCA_966211885.1 uncultured Chryseolinea sp. | reverse complement strand
TGGAAGAAACGCGATGGCGTGGTATACTCCACGTCTTCCGATTTTGAATTCTCCTACCAACAAGGCGAAGAAGCCCAAACGCTTCCCCCACAACAACAAAATCTGAAAGTGCAGCTCGATAAAAGTATGCGTGCTGGAAAACAAGTGACGTTGGTGACGGGCTTCGTGGGCACGGGCGATGATTTGGATACGTTGGGGAAACTTTTGAAATCCAAGTGTGGAGTGGGGGGGTCGGTGAAAGATGGTGAGGTGATCATTCAGGGGGATCATCGTGACAAAATCGTTCAGATATTGCAGAAAGAAGGATATAAGGCGAAGCGGGTGGGTTAGTCATTTTCGAACCGGCAGGGCTAGTTAGTTATATCTCCTTCATTTTGTAGTTCAATCCGACATACAAACCGTTAATGCCATTGTGATATATGAGTAGAGGATTGCTTTTTTTATACCTATTGCTGCTCTCTTTTGGCAAAAGAGACGAGGTATTGCCGTTCCACAAGTTTCGGGAAATTGGTGAGACGTTGGCAGTTGACAAGATGAATAATTCTTACAACTATATTCTTCATATCGGAAAGGATACGACGCTTTATGACATTCACCGTCACGGAAACAAGGTCCCCTACAACTATTTTTACGATTCACACCCTTTCATTGAGCGTCCTGATACAATGGCTGATAAAATAGAGAGCGCTCCCCTAAAAATTCTTGTAGACACATTGAGCTCTGTTCAAATTCCATTTTACCCTGATATTCCGGAAGATCTTCGTGGATCGCAAATTTCAGAGTGGATAAAGAAGAGTAGAAGAATGGTAAATGCGTATCCTGTTTATATTTGGAATCCCACGACTAAAATCACCTCTATTCCAGTTCAAGGTGTAACAACTGAAATAATACAAGAGGCCAAAGATGAAAATGGAACTTGGCGCCCGATAGAGTATTGGGTTAGTGGTCTTTGTGCGAATGGTGCGTGGGAATATATCTTAGAGCCAAACTACTATGTAATTACAAGTGTGTACAAATACTCGGGTGAATTTAAAACGGATTTGAGAGTCAAATTTAGAAGAGACAATAAGGTGTATTATTCAAATAGTTTTAGGGGAAGCATTAATAGAGGACAATTCGCTCTTAACGATCACTTTAATAGACCGTACAATTTCCTGGAAGGGGAATAAAGTAATTGGCACCAACGAGATGTGTGTAATAATGAGAATAAGCATATTCCTGGTTCTGGTAATCGCGACATCATCTTGTGGAATTGTTCAGGGTTTTGGCAAACCGGAAGCGAATTATGACCCTGAATTTCACGAGAACAGATTGCGGGAGATCAATGCAAAAAAAGAAACAAAACAAAGAGACTCTTTGATTCGACAGATTGAATCAGCTTCCGCACAGTTTCCTTTGGATCTTACAAAGACAACCCTCATCGTTGAGACGTATAATTACAAGGATTTTTTGGACATTCACTCAAATAAGTTCTATACATCCGAGGATTCGGTGAGGGAAGGGAAATATTTTGCTCGATATGACAAGAAAAAGAAACTCCTTTTAAAAAACTACAAGCACAAGGTGGTTTATGCTAGCCATTCGGAATATGATAGCCTCGGCAGGCATGAATTTAGATATGTTTTGAGAACAATAACAAAGTTAATTAGCGAAGACGAAGAGGTTCTAATTTATAAGGATGGTAGTGCAGGCGCATGGGCGACGACAATACTCTATTACATTTATGACAGGACAACTGGGCAAGTATTCAGAGACGTAGGCGAAATAGAAACACTTACTAAATTGTAATTAATTTTCTGATCAGGCGTTTTGCAAACCGTCAAACCACTCCTTAAAGTCTCCCACCTTTTCGCGACTCACAATAATCTCCTTATCGAACTCCTGCACCAGCGTGATCTTCAGCCGGCTGTTGGAGTAGACCAGCACATCCTTGATCGCATTGATGTTCAGAATAAACGTCCGGTTCAGCCGGAAGAAAACCCTCGGATCGAGAATGTCTTCCAGCGACTCCAGCGTATAGTCGATGATGAATTTCCGGTTTTGGGTGGTCACTAAATAGACGTCGCGGCCGTCGGCGTAGAAAAGACCGATCTGGTCTGTGGTGATGGAGCGGATGTGTTCGCCCAGTTTTACCATGAAGCGTGTTTTGTACTCCTTCGTTTTCAAGTTGGCCACCAGTGCCTGCATGCGTTCGGGCTGATCTTTGGGTTGATGGAGTTGTTCGCGGAGGCTTTCCAGTTTTTTGAGGGCGGCCGAGAGGTCGGTGAAGGTGATGGGCTTCAGCAAATAATCAATACTGCTCACTTTGAAGGCGTCCAGGGCAAATTCGTTGAACGCCGTGGTGAAGATCACGGGTTTCTTCACGGGCACCTGTTGAAAGATCTGGAAGCTGAGGCCGTCCTTCAATTGAATGTCCATAAAGATAAGGTTCACTTCGTTCTGGTGGTCGCGTAGCCATGCGACGGCGCCTTCTACGGTATCGAGGATGGCGGCCACCGTAGTGGTGGCGTCGTACTTCAACAGGTAGCGTTCCAGTTTTTCGGCAGCCGGTATTTCGTCTTCTATAATTAAAACCTTCATCAATATGTCGTGATTTCTTCCGCCACGCGAATCACGGGCAATTTAATATAATTTTCTTCGTAGGCCTTCACCTTGATCAGGGTGAGGTCGCTGTAGAGGGAATAGGAACGTTGCAGCCGGTTCATGGCCAGCTCGGTGTTGGGGTGCTGCAGGAGGCGGTCGTTGAGTTTGCTTTGGATGGTGATATAGTCGTATTACCAGTAGCAGCGGATGATCATGGGCTCAAAGCGCGAGATGATGGTGTTGCGCACGAGGCTTTCGATGATGATGGGCAGCGACCCGGGGATGAGCATGGCGTCGAGCTCGGCATCTTCCAGGGAAGACTCCAACCGAAGCTGGCCGAAGTGTTTTTCATTGAGCAGTTTCACCAGGTTTTTGGCGGCCTCCAATTCCGTGGCCACGGGAACAAGCTCTTTGTGACGGTTGCTGAGCACATAGCGGTAGGCGCTGGCCAGGCAATCGATGTATTCTTCGGCTTGCTCCACGTCGCGGTACATCAGCGTGATGAGGCTCTCCAGGCTTTCGTAGAGCAGCTCCGGGTTTACGTCGTTTTTGAATTCTACCATTTCCGCCTCCAGCACTTCCTGTTGTTGTTTTTCGATGCTCAGCTTTAGGGTGTTCTCTTTTTGCAGGTAATGGTTGCTGAAATACAGGATATTGTATAGCAAGGCCGTTACCGTGAACAGGATGAGAAAGATCAGCGTCTGCACGCCGCTCATGCTGAAGCCGACGCCATATTTGAAATATAGATGCAGGCCCAGGAAAACCAGGGCAACGGAAAGCAACGTGGTAATGATAAATTGAACCGGGACCCGGATGGGCAGATATCGCTCGGGAAGAAATTTGTCCAGCAGGATAATGACGATCCGCATGGACTCCAGTGACAGATACATCAGCACGATGAACACATACACCTCCTGGCTGCTGAAGAAGTCGTTCAGCTGCGACACGTTGTTGTTGATGAGCAGGACGAGCAAATACGCCATCACACCATACACCAGTGGGGTGAGGAGCCGGAAGAATGGATTATGGATAAAATACCGCTTCATGCGCTGTGTTTCTGTTCTTGCTCGCGTGTTTTTAAATGAATGACGGGTAAAGTGACCGAAAACTTGTCGTCGTCTTTGATCTCGATCTTCTTGTCCGTAAAGAATTCGTATCGCTTTTGGATATTTTCAAGCCCCACCCGGAACGAGGGAACACCCGTGAGGTTTCCGGTTTTGGTGTTGATCACTTTCAGGAACATGTTGTCCTGGGCGGTGATATAGATAAAAAGTTTTTTGTCGGTGTTGAGGTTGTTGTGCTTCACGGCATTTTCAACCAGGATCTGCAAGGTGAGGGGCGGGATCTTGGTGTGCATGATGTTGTGGGGCAGATTGATCTCCACCGTCAGCAGTTGCTGGAAGCGGATCCGGAGCAGATAATAATAGGACTGCACAAAATCGATCTCGTCTTGCAGCGTCACGTACTGCTTGTGCTGGGTGGACAGAATGTATTGATAGGTTTGCACCAGCCTCCGGATGAATTGTTCGGCGGAGGGCGTGTCTTTATAGAGAAGTGACGAGATCGTATTCAGGCTGTTGAACAAATAATGTGGGCTGATCTGGCTCTTCAGCGCCTCGAACTGCAACTCCAGCTGTTTGCGTTCGCGTTGAATATTTTCGATCTGGGCGACGGCATAGTGTTGGTAAGAGTAGAGCAGGGCATAGATCACCTTGTAGATAAATAAGGTGGCCAGCAAGAGAATGCCCAGCTTCACTTTCAGGTCGACATCCCGCAGGGAAAATCCATCCCAAAAAACATACGCTCCAAAGAGTGCGATACAACCTTGAACGAGGACCAGGGTGAGGAACAGGGCTACGGCATAGTTGGCCAGGTAGCCCACAACAAAGCGCGCCGCGTAATAATTTCTCCACGGCAACGCCCGGTCCAACAGGCCGTTCGCATAATACAAGGCGAAGCCGTTGAGACACCCGATGCCGATGCCGGCCAGCATGCCCGTGAAATTTTCGCGGATCGAGGGGAAGGAATCCGTTTCACTGAAATGCAGGTAGGCAAAGAGCAACCATCCCAAGGCTCCGGAGATGAAGGTGACCAGGAGCGTTCTTCGAAACAAGGCATTCATGTAGTAGGATCGGGATGAAGAACTCATGCAACTAAGGTACACATAAAAAGGCTCACGTGCAGGTTAGTCAATCGCTTTCATGACCCTGCCATAGTACGTCTCGGAGTCGATCTTTTTCGCGGCGGCGCGATAAGCGTCCTTCACCGAGCTGTCGCTGTTCTTCACCTTTTCGGAAAGGGAGATCAGTACTTCCGTGAGGTAATGGTCGCTGTCGATGTTGGCGCTGGCGTTGAGGATGTCGATCAGTTGGTTTCGGCTGAGGTCTTTCCGGGCGGCGGTGCGCAACACTTCACTGGCATAGTTGGACGATCCCAGGTTCCCGGCCACGGTGATCAATTGCTTGAACGACTCGTCGGAGAACTTTTGATGCTCCAGGATATTCTTCAATGTTCCGGAAGCATAGTAGTCCGACTCCACGGAGCTGCCCACCAGGGACACCACTTGCGCCTGCACTTCGGGGTCCATGTTGTTGCGTGTGGCCATGGTGTTGAAGACGGAGGTTTTGTAGTAGTCGGAACCGACGTCGGCCAGGGCGTTCACGGTATTTTTCAACATGACCTTCGAGATGCCGGGCTTATTCAGGGCTTTGGTAAGCACCTGCGTGCGATAATAATCGGAGGGAATGTTTTTGGATACCACCACCACTTCGTTCAGCGATTCTTCTTTCACGCCGTCCTCTTCCAGCAGTGTGGTGAGCACGACGGAGAGATAGTAGTCCGATTTTATTTCCGCAGCCGATTGCAGCACCACCTTGATCTGTGCGGGCGACGCCGAGACTTTTTTCAATGCTTCTTTCAACACCACGGACTTATAGTAATCGGAGTTGATCTTTTGGGTGCCCTTGAAGAACGCATCCGCCGACTCCGGCGTGGCCATCATCTTGTTGATGTTGTTTTGCAATACCGTCGATAAATAGTAGTCCGAGTTGATGGCCGAAGCGATCTTGGTCACCACGTTGGCCATTTCGCTGGGCGGGATATTCTTTTCCAGCAAAAGCTTTGCATAGTGTGCTTTTACATAGTCGCTTTCCAGCCGTGTTATTTCGGCAACCGCTGCAGCGCTTCCGCCCTGGTTGTAGAACCGGTTCAGACGTCCTTCGGCACCTAGCGTAGTGGTGCGCACCAGTTCGGGCAGGATCTCGCCCAACCAGGTTTTGCCGTTGGGTTCCCACTCCATTTTGTTGCGGCCTTCATAATATTCCTTCTTGATCTTGCCGCCGCCCAGCGACTCCACCACGATGGCGCGCTTGCTGCCGAAGACGGTCTTTGTGATCTCGAGATAGCCGTTGTCGGAAAGGCTTTTGATGTCTTTGTCGTCGTCGGTCACTTCGATCTTGCCGCGGATCTCCACGTTGAAGTTGGTGACACCGGTAGAGGTCTTCCACCGCTGTACGCCGTTGGACGAATGTATACTGATGTTGGATTTATCGCTGGAGGAGGAAACCGTGGTTTCATCCTGCGCGAGGCCCGGGATCGAAAGGGAGGCCAGAAAAATAAAAGAAGAGATCCACCGGTACCAAGATTGCGTCGTCATAGCAAGTTTACGTTTGTTTCTAGGCGTGTTTACGGTACAAGTATCCGGAGAAGATACACCCCTTGAAAGGGATATGTAGCGAACTGTAAGACCGGTGTACTGAACCGTTGCTCCCTGGAAAATGGTGCGGTCCAAGGCGCGATCGGAAACGGACGCGTCGCTGCAAACGTTGACCGGCAACCAGCCTAATCCAGCCCCAGAGACCGTTTTTGTGTGCTTGGAAGTCATTCTTCCCTCAGATACTTTTTAAACGCCACCCGTGTATTCCGGTTGATTGTCTGTGACAAACCTTCCTATATTGACGCCCATCATTAACCTAAACTTTATTCCGAATGAAGAGTATTTACCTGAAACACCTGTTGACCGCTATGGTGCTGGTGTTGGGACTGGGAATGCCAACCCTGCTTCGCGCCCAGGAGGAGCGAAACCTGGGTCCCGTTTCCGGCACGTATGCCATCACGAACGTTACCGTTATCCAGGCCCCCGGACGCAAGCTGGACATGGGCACTGTGGTGATCAAAAACGGGATCATCACCGCCGTTGGAAAAGGCATCGCCGTTCCACCCGAAGCCATCGTCATTAAAGGCGATAGCCTCTTTGTGTATGCCGGCTTTATCGACGGTCTCTCCCGCACGGGCGTCGTCAAACCCAAAGAAGAAACAAAAGAGAAAGTAAAGGATCCGGGTAACCCGCCCCCGGACCGCGCCGGCATTACACCCCAAATCGACGTGCGCAATTTTTTGAGCCCGACCGATAAAACGGTGGAAGATTTGCGCGCCCTTGGTTTCACTACCGCGCAAGTGGTTCCCTATGGAGGTATGCTGCCCGGCAATGCCGCGGTGGTGTCACTCGGCGGAAAGTCGGCCGATGAAATGGTGTTGGCTTCGAAAACCGCGCTCTATTCTGAGTTCACGACGGCCGAACGCATCTACCCTGCCACCGTGTTGGGTGTGATGGCCAAGTACCGTGAATTATACCGGCAGGCGGCGCAGGCAAAATCGTATGAATCGCTCTATGCCTCCAATCGCGCCGGACTTGAACGTCCTTCACCCGACCGGATCCTGGAAGCGTTCTATCCCGTCATCGACAAGCGCGAACCCGTGTTGTTCAAAACCGAAAAAATACTCGACGTTCAACGCGCCATCACCCTGCAGACTGACTTAGGTTTTTCCCTGGTGGCGGCCAACGTGAAAGAAGGATGGGATGTGCTCCCGAAAATAAAATCCGGCAACGTGAAAGTATTCCTGAGTCTCGATCTTCCCGAAGAAAAGAAAGAGGAGAAAAAGGACGACAAAAAAGATGTGAAGAAAGAAGAGAAGGCAAAGCCCGATCCTGAGAAAGACATACTGGAAAAACGCAAGGCTGAATTTGTGACCCTGTATGCCGCACAACCCACGGCCTTTCAGAAGGCCGGTGTGCCTTTCGGGTTCTCCACCCTCACGGCCAAAACAAAAGACATTCCCGCCAACTTGCGGCGCATGATCAAGGAAGGCCTCACCGAAGACCAGGCCTTGGCCGCACTCACCATAAACGCAGCACAAATTTTGGGCATGTCCGACCGGTTGGGTTCCATCGACAATGGTAAGATCGCCAACCTCGTCATCACGCGTAAACCCTATTTCAATGAGAAAGCGCAAGTGCGCTATGTGTTCGTGGATGGTGTGGTCTATAAATATGAGCCGAAAGAGGAGAAGAAAGCGGACGCCAAGAAAATTGACGTCAGCGGCACGTGGTCCTATTCTATCGAGACACCACAGGGTGCGAACACCGGTAAACTGAAGTTGAAGAAGCAAGGCGACAACTACACCGGCACCATCACTTCACAGTATGCCGATAAAGAGGTTGAACTGAAAACGGTATCGCTGGACAACAATCAACTGACGTATTCCTATTCGCTCCAGGTGGAAGGCAGCACGGTCAACGTAGACGCTGCTGTAACCGTTGACGCCGATACCTTCGAGGGCTCCGTGACCACCACTCAGTATGGAAGCTTTCCCACGAAGGGCACAAAGGATCCCAATCGCTAAGACTTAAACCTCATGAACACCATGAAAAAGATATTCTACAGTTTCGCGTTGCTCGCCCTGGTCACCTTCGCCCATGCGCAGGTGGAGCGTGGCAACCTCCTGATAAAGAACGGCACCGTGCTAACGGTGACCAAAGGCACATTTGAAAATACAGATGTGCTGGTGAAAGACGGCAAGATCACCCAGATCGGCAAAAACATCGCCGCTCCCGCAGGCGTGAAAGTCATCGATGCCACGGGACAATTTGTGATGCCCGGCATCATCGATGCACACTCCCACGCAGGCCTCGATGCCATCAACGAAGCCACCGCGCCCGTGACGGCAGAAGTATTTACCGGCGACGTGTTGAATCCTTTCCAAGTTACATTGTACCGTGCACTCGGCGGCGGAGTAACGACCATTCATGCCATGCACGGCTCGGCGAATGCTATCGGCGGCCAGTGTGAGACGATCAAGTTGCGCTATGGCGTGAAAGACGGCGACGGTCTTCGCATGGAAGGCGCGCCACGCACCATCAAGTTCGCCCTCGGAGAAAACCCTACCCGCGTTCACGGCGGTGGCAGCAGCATTGTGCCGCGCACGCGCATGGGCGTGGAGTTTGTGATCCGCGAGTCGTTCAGCAAAGCCAAGGAATATATGGAGGCGTGGGACAAGTACAACAAAGCCAAAACACAAAAAGGCTTTCGTGGCACCCCGCCCGCTTACAACCTCCGCCTGGAAACGCTGGCGGAGATCCTGAAAGGCAACATCATCATTCACTGTCACAGCTATCGCGCCGACGAGATCAACATGCTGTTGAACGTGTGTAAAGATTTCGGTGTAAAACGATTGGTCTTCCAGCACGTGAACGAAGGGTTTAAAGTAGCCCCCGAATTGGCAAAGTTTGGCGCCATGGCATCGGTGTTTGCCGACTGGTGGGCCTATAAATTTGAGGTGTATTACTCCACGGCCTACAACGCCGCCATCCTCACGCGCAACGGCGTGGTGACCTCCATCAACTCCGACGACGCCGAGCTGATGCGCCACCTCTATCACGAAGCCGCCAAAACCCAAAAGTATGGCAACCTCTCCGACGACGAGGCGCTGGCCCTGATCACGCTGAACCCGGCCAAGCAATTGGGCATCGATGCGCGGGTAGGTTCATTGGAAGTGGGCAAGGAAGCCGACATCGCCATCTTCAATTCGCATCCGCTCTCATCCTACACCATCCCCATGATCACCGTGGTGGACGGCGTGGTGCGTTTCGATCGCGAGAAGGATGCCGATGACGTGCGCATCTATGTAGACCCCACCCAAGCGGTCGACATCGCCACCATCCAGGGCGGCGAGCAAGAAGATCATTGCATGGACGGCGCGGAAGATGCGTTTGGTAAATTGTTTGGCCTTAACTAAGCAGAACTCATGAAACGAAAAATTCAATATATACTCGCATTGGCCGTGCTCATCAGCATGACCGTGCAGGCCCAACAGCCAAAAGGAAAATACACCACGTTCGCGTTGACGCACGCTACCATTCAAACGGTGACCAAGGGGATCATTCAGGATGGTACAGTCATTCTCAGCCAGGGCAAGATCACGGCCGTGGGCACCAACGTATCCATCCCCGCCGGGGCGGAAGTGGTGGATTGCAAAGGCAAGTGGATCTATCCCGGTCTCATCGACGGCGGCACGACGCTGGGCTTGAGTGAGGTGGGCTCCGATTCCCGCACACAAGATTTTAATGAGGTGGGTGATGTCATTCCCCAGATGAAAGCGCTTACGGCGGTCAACCCTAACTCAGCGTTGATCCCGGTAACCCGTATCAGTGGTGTGACCACGGTCATTGCTGCACCCGAAGGCGATCTCGTTCCGGGAACCGCTGCATTGATCAACCTGTATGGCTATACGCCGGATCAAATGTATGCTGGATTTGAAGGCGTGGTGTTGAATTTCCCGAACACGGGCCGCAAGGGATTCTTCGACCGTCGCACGGATGAGGAGATCAAGAAGGCTGCCGAGAAGGCGATGACACGGATCAACTCGGTTTGGGAGATGGCGGTGCAATATTATAAGCTCGATTCTGCCACGAAATCAAAAGGTGTGGGCTACTATCCTGAAATGGAGGCGTTGCTCCCGGTAGTGAAAGGCGAACGGGCTTTGATGATCGAAGCCAATGCTTCCAAGGATATACAAGCGGCGCTGAAGTGGGTGAAGGATCATAACGTGAAAAAAGTGATCCTGACCGGCGTGGCCGAGGGATGGCGTGTTGCTGATGAAATTGCAAAGGCCAACATTCCTGTAGTGGCCGGCCCTGTGCAAGAGCTTCCGACGCGTGACTACGATCGTTATGACAAGCCGTATGCAAATCCCGGCTTGCTGAAAAAGGCCGGTGTCAAAGTTGCGCTGCGTACCGCACAAGCTTCGAATGTGCGCAACCTTCCGTATCACGCGGCTTTTGCGGCTGCCTATGGATTGGGTAAGGAAGAAGCGTTGCGTGCGGTGACCATCGTGCCGGCGGAGATCTTTGGGGTGGCTGATAAACTGGGATCGATCGAGGTGGGTAAGAACGCTACCGTGTTGGTAAGCGATGGCGATCCTTTCGAGACCAAAACCAACATCTTGCAGGTGTACATCGATGGATGGCAGGTGCCGATGGTGAGCCGTCAGACGTTATTGTATGATGAGTTCTTGCATCGCGATCCGGGGGTGACGAAGAATTAAATGCAGTTTTGAACCGCCTCTCCTTCGCTAAAGCTACGGCGAGCAAGAAAGGCGCAAGGGAATTTTTTTGCGTCCTTTGCGCCTTCCTTGCTCGCTGAAGCTTTAGCGAAAGCGGGGCGGTTTATACATTGTAGCTCCTCAACTCCCCATCCAAGCCCTGAACTCCGGCGCCGTCTCCTTACTCACGAAAATCTCCTCTTGCATCTCGGGCTTTATAAAGATCCGGATCTTTCCATTATCCGGCTTAAACCGCTCAATAGATTTCAAGTGTGCTAAAAACTTCCGGTTCAACCGGAAGAACTTGTTCTGGTCCACCATTCCCTCCAGTTCACCTAAGTTTTTATCGACAATCAACTGCCGCCCGGAAAAATCGCGGGCAAATACAATTTTGTGTTCTGTGTAAAAGTAGGCCACCTCATCCAACTCCAACGCAATGAACTCCGTGCCCTTCCGCGCCACAATCCTGTTCTTGGCGGGTGCCTGCGGTTGCTGTAAGAACTTTAATACATTGCCCTGAAGAAAATGACGCTCCAGTGTTTTTACTTTTTCCAGCGACCGCTTCAGCTTTTCTTCTGTAACGGGTTTTAAGAGATAGTCGATCGCGTTAAAAGCAAAGCTCTCCAACAGGTATTTGTCATAGGCCGTGGTGAAGATCACGGGGAAGGCTATGGGATGCTTCTTAAAGATCTCGAATGAATGATCGTCGGAAAGCTGGATGTCTACAAACGCTAGGTCGGGCGAGGGGTGGGAAGGCAGCCATTGCAGGGCTTCTTTCACGCTGGTGATCTTGGCTACCACCTCGATGCGATCATCCAGAGCCGTTAGCATGGCTTCCAACTTGGCCTGGGCGAGCAACTCGTCTTCGATGATAATGACTTTCATGTGTACGATACGTAAGCTAGGTTAGCCCATACTTTTATTCTAAATCCGGATCAAGGGAAGCAGCACATAAAACACCTCTGCTGATTTTCCGGATTCAATTCCTTTTCCGGTGAGGATCTTAAAACGCTCGTCCAAATTTTTTAATCCAATATGAGACGAGTGTTGTAAGCTTCGTTTGGGTTGAAGATGATTTTCGATCCTTAAGACGTCATGGTCCATATGGAAGTCGATGCGCAACGGTACGCGCTCCGAGATCTCGTTATGTTTTACGGCATTTTCAAGCGCGATGAACGCGGAGATGGGAGGGATGAGAAATTCTTTTTCGGTGGATCCGTTAAAATGTTTCTGCAAGTCAAGCGCCTTTCCAAATCGGAGGCGCAGCAGCTCCGCATATTTTTCCATGAAAGCAAACTCATCTTCCAGCACCACTAAGCTCCGGTCTTTTTGAGAAAGAATGTAGCGGTACACATCGGCGAGGTTTTCGGTGAAGAGTTTGGCCGTGGGAGGATGAGTGGAAATGAGATAGGAGAGACTGTTCAACGAATTGAACATGAAATGCGGATCGATTTGATTCTTCAGGGCCTCCAGTTCGGCTTCGGCCTTGGCTTTGGAAAGTTGCGCGTTGCGGACCTGTTCACCTTGTTGCTCCTTCACCATAAAAACGGTTTCGTAGACGTGTGTCACAAAGAGGACGCAAATCACATTCACCAGGGTCACGATGAGGATCGTGTTCCACTTCACATCGAACCCCACCCACACATACCACATGCAGAGCCAGGCAATGGTGAGTGGCGATGTATAGAAGATGTTGTTCATGAAAAGCAGGATCAGCTTTTCGATGGGCCGGTCGAACCACGTGAAGCGCTTGCGGGTACGGAAAAGGAGGTAACGGTTGCCGTGCCAGATCAAGGCGGCCAACGAAATGAAATAGACATAACCCAACCAATAGGCGCCGTCGCGGATGCCCAGCGTACCAAACATGCCGGTGAGGTTTGGGATGGCGATGCCAAAAAACGGAATGCCGATGAGCCGGATGGTTTTATCATTCAGCTCGACCTGGGGTTCGGGCGGGGCGTTTTCCGGTTGAGACACGTTTTCTTCCGTTTGGGTTTAGCGGATAGGTTTTGCAACTATAAAAATGACAATTTCAGGGAGCACTTACACACTTTGCCAGCAATATTTAAATACCTTACATCGAAACTACTACCCTACAAGCTATGAAAATCTCTCTCGGCCGCATGGTCGTCCTCGTGGAAGACTATGATGAAGCCCTCTTGTTCTACAAAAATGTGCTGAACGCCCGCGTCCTTCACGACAATACCACACCCAATGGCCAGCGTTATCTGCACATCGGCTTTGACGAGGCCGACACCAGCGGCATCTGGTTCCTGAAAGCCGAGACCCCCCGCGAACAGTCGCGCGTCGGCAAGCAAACTGATGGTCAACCCGCGTTTGTGCTCTACACCGAATCGCTGGACACGGTCTACAAACGCCTTCTCGAACATGCGGTGCAGATCGCGAAGGAACCGGTGGTGATGGCCGATTATCAGTTCCTCCATTTTCGCGATCTGTATGGCAACGAGATCATCGTGGTGCAAATGAAATCCTGACCCTTCCCAGTATATATACTCAAACCTAAACCTTAACAACTATGGAAGTTCAACCCAACTATCTGGCCGTGGTCGTTGCGGCCCTGTCGACGTTTCTTGTCGGCGGTCTCTGGTATTCGCCCGCGCTTTTTGGAAAGGCCTGGATGCGTGAGAACGGATTCACGGAGGAGGGCATGAAAGGACGCAGCATGGCCAAGATCTTTGGTCTTGCGTTTTTTCTTGCCCTGATCTCGGCCATCAACCTGGCCATGTTCCTGGGACCTGAAAATCGCCCGGCCATGGGTGCGTTGTGGGGTTTTGCCGCTGGCTTTGGCTGGGTGGCCACGTTTGTGGGCACGCACTATCTTTTTGAACGGAAGTCGTTCACGTTGTTTCTCATCAATGCCGGCTACAGTGTCGTGTCGCTCACGCTCATGGGTGTGATCCTGGCCGCCTGGAGATAATTCCCCAAAACTTTTCCGCCCGGGTCCTGTTACACCAACAGTGCCGGGCGGAAGGATGTTTCAAAAAACTAATGCACGCTTTCGTTGCAGGGCTTGAATGTCTTTCGTATTTTCCTAAGCACAATACAACAACCCCCAACGATTATGCAATGGCGAGGCAGAAGACAAAGCTCGAACGTAGACGACCAACGCGGCCGCAGCGGCGGAGGCGGCATGGCGGTTAAAGGAGGACTCGGAACGGTGGTGATCGTTTTGATCATCAGCCTCATCATGGGGAAAAACCCCCTCGAACTACTATCGCAAGTGCAGGGAACCGATGGTAGCGTCACCACGGAGCAAACTTCTCCCGACTATCAGCCCACGGCCGAAGAACAGGAACTCAGCGAATTTGTAAAAGTAGTGCTCGCCGACACGGAAGATGTGTGGCACAGCATCATGAAAGATTATCGCGAGCCCACACTCGTCATGTTTACCGGCCAGGTGCAATCCGCTTGCGGCACGGCGAGTTCATCCACCGGTCCCTTTTATTGCAGCGAAGACGAACGCGTTTACATTGACCTTAGCTTCTACCAGGAACTGAAGGACCGCTTCGAAGCTCCGGGTGATTTTGCTCAAGCCTATGTTATCGCCCACGAAGTAGGTCACCATGTGCAACATCTTTTGGGCATCACCGACAAAGTCCATTCCATGCAAGGCAGCCTGAGCCAGGAAGAATACAACAAGCTCTCTGTAAAACTTGAACTGCAAGCCGACTTCCTCGCGGGCGTCTGGGCCAACCACGCCCAAAGCATGAACAAGATACTGGACCCTGGGGACATTGATGAAGCCCTCAACGCTGCGAGCGCCATCGGCGACGACCGACTCCAAAAGCAAGCCCAAGGCTACGTCGTCCCTGATTCATTCACCCACGGCACCTCGGCGCAACGTATGAAGTGGTTCAAGAAAGGCTTTGAAACGGGCGATGTAAATCAAGGGGATACGTTCAATACAAATAACCTGTAACCCTGATCTTCTGACAGCGTGAAACGTTCATAAGAAAGACTCAGTAGAGAATATCTTGAATAACCTCGGACTTTAGTCCGGGATACAGACATCTATCATATGACGGGCTTTAGCCCTGACTTTCCCTCTTTATGTATCGCAGCATGCCTAATCATCGGCGTGGTCAGTCCGCCAGTTGGCGGACCGTGATTGAGTATAGCTTATGTACCCCGGACTAAAGTCCGGGGTTATTAAGGTCACTGTACCGTAGCTTCGAAAGGCTGTGAGTAGACCAGGTATTTAGTTGGGTTTACGAGTACTGCAGGAATCCTTTGTGCCGTTTCTGTCAATGCCGTTTAGTAAATTTGCGTCAACAAAAAAAAATGCTTCAAAACCGCGTCGATCCATTTGGCAATCTCATCAAAACCAAAGCGCGGGGCGCGTGGCTGGGGAACCGCGGCGTTATTCACAGCGAAAACCAGGAGATTCTTCGTCCCTTCAAATTAAATGCATGGATAATATGCAAACTTCAATTTAAAGGACGACACAGAGAGATCATGTCGCCCAATCGTTGGACAGAACTTTTTTTCCTGGACGAGGCCACGGCCTTTGCTGCAGGGCACCGCCCATGTTTCGAATGCCGCAGAGAAGAGGCTAGCAATTTCAAAACGCTATGGCTATTGGGAAATCCAGAGTATGGCTTCGATAAAAAAACTTCCATCCGAAAAATAGATGAGATCATTCATCGCGAAAGAATAAACCGCCAGGGATCAAAAGTGGTTTTTGAAGAAGACATCCATAGCCTTCCCAACGGATGTTTTGTCGTGCACAACGATGATGCATTTTTAGTGCGCGACAAAGTATTGTTGCCATGGTCACCCTCCGGCTATCTGCAGAGCATCCCTTTCCCGGAGGTGAACAAAGTAAACGTGCTCACACCAAAATCGGTCGTCAATGCTTTTCGAGCTGGTTATTTGCCGGAGATGGCTTTGGCTTTATCCTGATGCTTTATTTCGAATAGCCGAGCCTGGTCATTATTTCTTACCACGAGCACATATTTCTTGCCCCCCTGTTCAATCAGCTTCATGTGACGGATTTGTCCTTCTAAAAAGAAGCCGGAATGTGAGGACGGAATGAGACGGGGATGATTTGCTGCAACATCCTGCCACACTTGACCATGGCTGGCGTCGTAGCGACCCAGTTCGGGAAGTACGTCATAAAAATTTCCGCCGAGAATAAGTTCGGGTTGCCGATCGCCCGAGAGGTCCGCCGCGAGGGCGGCATACACCGGCGAGAGTTGAGCCATGAAGGGGAGGACTTTCCAGGAGAAAGATCCTGCGCCATTGTTCAGGAGTATGCCGGTTTGTGATTGATGCACTGTTTTTTTGGTCGCTGCCTCCAGCTCGGCGGGCAAGAAAATTTCGTGGATGTTTTTACCGGCGTAATTATTGTTTTTTACAAATCTCTTTTTAATGATGGGCAGTTGTTTTTCCAGGTCCTGCTTCAAAACCATGGGATAGTTCTGGCCATCCTGCGCCACGCAGGTGATGACCTGCTCGACGGCGCCGTTGTGATCAAAGTCGGCCACCCATAACTCCGCGGGGTGTAGCGAGTCTGCGCGCAAACGGCTGTTCACACCGGCGTTTCCAAGGATAAAATCCTGGTCACCGTCCTGGTCGATGTCGCTTTTCACGATACAATTCCACCAGCCATCGGCAGCGGGGATGGGATTGCTTTTTGAAAAGCTCTTGCCCTTCATGTTTTTATAGAGCGTGACGTTCATCCAATCGCCCACCACCATCAGATCAAGAAAGCCATCGCGGTCAACATCGTCCCACGCCGCGCCCGTGATCATGCCGGTGACGCCAGGGGAGAAGTAGCGTTTGGTGTAATTCTTAAATTGTCCGTGGCCGTTGTTCACGAGAAGATAGCTTGGGGCGTCCAGGCCGTATTCACCAGGCAAGAGTCTACTTCCAACAAACAGATCTACATCACCATCGTTGTCGAAGTCACCCGGGGCCACACACGAGCCACTGGCGAGGAGCGGAGGAATTTCCTGGGAGACCGTAAAGTTTCCTTTGCCGTCGTTGATAAAAAGTTGGTCGGCGAGGTTTGTGTTGTCGCGATCGAATTCGTTGCTGCCGGTGGCTACAAAGAGGTCGAGGTCGTGATCGTTGTCGGCGTCAAATAAACACAAGTCTGCGGGTTCTGTTTGTGTGAAGGCGTCGAAGGTTTTTGGTTTGCTTTCGCGGAATGTGAAATTGGCTTGCTGCAGCCAGACGCTGATGGGCTGACCCACCGCCCCGCCAAACACCAGGTCGACGAGACCATCGCCGTTCAAGTCACCACAATCCACCGCTGGGCCTGGGGTGGAGTACTTTTGCTTTAGGAGGGGATCGCGATAAAAGTCGACGTATTCGTTCTCGTGGTGGCGATAGCTCAATTTTGATTTTTTGGTGATGTCTTCCACGAGTACGTGCTCTGGCGTCGTCGGGATTGCTTTTGATTCCTCGACGGCGTTGGCATGAGAAAATGTCAACAAGGTATCCACCGGTACGTGACGAAGGGTCTGCACAAGGTTATCGGGCCACCGGATGTTTATCGAATCGATCACTATGAATTGTCCCACGCCGGCCACGATTTTGTTGTCCACAGAAGACTGAAACCCGCGGCTGGGCATTTGCTCAAAGGTGAGGTGTTGGTCGCCGGCAAACAGATCGATGCGCGTGCCAATGCCAAAGGTATTTTTTGAATAGCCTTGCAGCGTCATGCTCACGGAATGGCCAAGACCACGTTCGCGCGTTTTGTTTTTATAGACGGAAGCAAAAGCATTCACATTGTTCACCACCATATCGAGATCGCCGTCGTTGTCCAGGTCGCCATAGGCGGCGCCGTTGGAAAATCCAGGTCCCTCCAAGCCCCATGGTTTGGAGACATTTTCAAATTGAAGATCGTGACGGTTGCGGAAGCAATAGTTTGGCACTGGGCGCGAGGGCATGCTGTCGACCATCACCTTGTAGTTTATCTTGCCTTCCCGGCGCTGTTGCATGGCCGTCGTCTCGTCGGCCAGGAATTTCAGGAAGTCGATGTCCGTAAGGTCTTTGGAGATTCCATTGGCGACAAAAATATCTTTCCAGCCGTCGTTGTCCATGTCGAAGATGAGCGCCCCCCAACTCCAGTCCGTGGCCTCTACCTTACTCGCGCGCGCCACTTCACTAAAGGTCCTATCCTGGTTGTTGACCTGGAGCATGTTTTGGGTGATCTGGTGATGATAGTCCCGGGAGAGTTTCAATGCATAGAGGTCATAGCCTTCATAGCTCATCACCTGCTTGAGATGCTTATCGTCGCCGGGCAGCATGTCGGTCACAAACAGATCGAGGAAGCCGTCGTTGTTGATGTCGGCCAGGTCGGCACCCATGGACGCGTGACTGATGTGGCCCATGCTGGATTTCAGCTGCTCGGAGAAAGTGCCGTCATGATTATTGATGTAGAGATAATCGTGTTCGTAAAAATCGTTGGAGATGAACATGTCGGGCCAGCCATCGTTGTTCACATCGCCCACCGTTACGCCCAACCCAAACCCGATCACGCTGCCATAGATGCCGGCTTGTTCGCTCACGTCGACAAACTTGCCGTTGTCGTTTCGAAGCAGCTTGTGTCCTCCCAGGGGGTCGCGTTCGTTGCGCAGGTTTCGGTAGGCCAGTTTGGCAATGGGCATGAAGCTGTTGTTCACGATGTAGGCATCGAGGTCGCCATCGCGGTCGTAGTCGAAGAACGCGACGTGGGTGGAGAAGCCACGGTCGTCGAGGCCGTAGGCTTGGGCTGATTCGGTAAAGGTTTGGTCGCCGTTGTTGATGAACAGCTCATTGGCGCGGTCGTCGTTGGGAAGATTTCCGGCGTTGCATACATAAATATCTAAAAGGCCGTCGCCATTAACGTCGGCCATCGTCACCCCGGTGCTCCATCCCCGTTTGCCTTTCACGCCGGCTTTGTCGGTGATGTCGTCAAAAGTAAAATTTCCCTTGTTGAGATAAAGTTTGCTGTCGGCCATGTTGGATACGAGGAAGATATCCGAAAGGCCGTCGTTGTTGATATCCCCGATCGCCACGCCGCCGCCGTTGTAGAAGTTCCGGTACGTCAGGATATTGAGCGACTCGGAGTTTGCGATGTTGTTTTGAAATTGAATATGGGAACGTTCGGGGGCGATTTCCTCGAACAGCGGGTCGTCCATCTTCTTACTCTCCTGCTGGCTGCATGCGAACAGGATTAGCACGGGCGCGAGATGACGTATTACTTTTGTTAATGGTGTTTTCATTTTGCTAAAATTCTCAACTGCAGGGAATCGTTGTTATGGGCAAAGAGAAAGCCCCGGCGGCCATTTCCCAACAGGATGGGTTTTATATTTCTAACTTCCTTTCTGTCGATCAATCCCGTTGCGTTTTCCGTGGCGGTAAGAAATGATCCTTTTCCATCGCCCAAGAGCACCGTGCCTCTGCCGGCAAGATAGGCGCCCTGCAGGGGGCTTACGGCAGAGGTGTTTCCAGCCAGAAGCAGATCTTCATGTCCGTCGCCATTGAGATCTTTCGCCACGATGGAAAATATTTTCGTGCGCTGTGCGGCATCGGGTAAAACCTTGGCTATAAATTTCCCATTTCTGTTTTCGAAATACAAGGATGCAAACTGGTCGACGCTCGCTTTCGCGGGATATGAAAAACCGATCTGCTTCGACAAGTCATCCATCGTGATCCCGGAATAGCTTTTATGGGTGGGGAAGATCGTTTTGAAGTTGTCGGGCATCACGTTCATCATTTCGCTCCATTGTGCCAGGGGGTAAACCTTGCCGTCGAAGGTTTCGCGCGCGGTGATGGAGGGACTTCTCTTGCCGGGCAGTTGAATGTCGGTTTGGAAGAGCCAGAGGGTTTTATAACCGGCGTGTAACACGGAGTTAAAGCCTAAATTCCCTACGGCAAAATCCACATCCCCATCGTTGTCAAAATCGCTGGCGGCAAGGCCTTTCCAAAACCCATGGAGATTTTTGATGGGGGAAGTGTCGTCTAGCAGGGAAGATTCCTTTAAGGCTCCGTTTTCATTGATGAACAGCCTGACCGGCATCCAATCTCCAACCACAATCAAATCGGCGTCGTTGTCCTTGTCGATGTCCAGCCATTGTGCGTCGGTGATCATGCCCAGCGAACCCATCGAAGGATAGCGGATGCTTTCGTCGGTGAACTTTCCATGACCGTCGTTTATGAGGATATATGAACTGGCGGGTATGCCATACTGAAAGGGAACAATTCTCCCGCCTACAAAAAGATCGATGTCGCCGTCTTTATCGATGTCGCAAGGCCGCACACAACCTTTATTCTGAAGGAGCTTGGGGAGGGCGGCCTCATCGCGGCTGAAATTCCCATGACCATCGTTCCGGTAAAGCCGGTCCTGTTGATTTTCCATCGTGCCATAGAACTCATTGCCGCCGGAGACAACATAGAGGTCTGGATCTTTATCGTTGTCAACATCGACGAAAGTCGCATCGACATCTTCAAATACGGCATCCTTGTCAAAGGCCGGTTGCTGATGCGGTTTAAAACTTCCATCACCTTGCTGGAGAAACAGCGCTCCGGCCTGGTGCTTGGCACCCCCCACATAATAATCTTCCCTGCCATCACCGTTCACGTCACCCACCGCTAAGGCAGGCCCTTCCCGTGACACCAGAAAAGGGATCAGCGGCTCACGGTAGAAATCGAAGTATTCGTTTTCTTTATGCCGGTAGGTTTGGGTTGGACCGTCTTCAAATAAACCCCGTTCAGTCGCACGCGGTGATAAGGGTTTCTTCAGGCTTGCCGTTTTTTCATCGATGATCAACGTTGTGTTCGATTTCAGTCCTTCCAGTTTTTGCGTCTTTCCCGAAGGCCATTGCACGATGAGACTATCCACCGTCGCCATGTCTTTTAAACCAAAAAAGAGATCGTTAGTAACTGCCGAGAGAAACCCACGCGTCGGCATGACCTGTAATTTCTGCTGTGTGCCCTTGACAAAGAGATGCACAACCGCTCCAATGCCGGCTGTGTTTTTGCCCTCGCCCGCAAGTCGAACCGTTAAGTAATTAGAATTGCCGTTTTCGCGTGTATGATTTTTATAGACCGCCGCCGGGCCGTTGATCGTGTTGGTGATCACATCCAGGTCGCCGTCGTTGTCGAGGTCTGCATATGCTGCCCCACTCGCATATCCGGGAAGATCCGTCCCCCATGGCTGACTCCTGTCCTGGAAATGCGTGCCATCGATATTTTCAAAAACACGGGAAGATGCGCGGCCGTCGGGCATCAGGTCGAATGCTTTTTTTCGATGCACATCGCTCAGGTCTACCGCATAGCGGAGCGAATCCTTGTGGGCAAAGTCGAGATAGTCGAGATCGTTCAAGGCCTTGGGGATGCCGGCGGTGATGAAAATATCTTTTTGCCCGTCGTTGTTAAAATCGGCCAGGAGTGTCGACCAACTCCAGCCGGTGGCATAAACGCCTGCGGAAATGGATTGCTCGGAAAAATTTTTTCCGGCGTTGTTGATTTGCAAGGCATTGTGCGAGAACTGGGGTGGATAGTGGTAACTTTTTTTATAGCTGAAAAGCTCCCACGGATCTTCCGTGATCGTCACTTTCTCCAGGGCGTCGCCGTCGGCCCGGATATCGAGGGTCATCACGTCGTCAAATCCGTCGTTGTTGATATCGGCGATGTCGCTGCCGCGGGTATAGCGCGAGAAATAATCAAAGAAATTTTTGCCCTGCTCTTTGAACGTCCCGTTATGCTGATTGATATAAACTTCGTCGCCTTCATAAAAATCATTACCCACATACAGATCTTCCCACCCATCGTTATTCAGGTCACCAATAGACAACCCCAATCCGTAGCTCGAGGATGCCGTGTCGATGCCGGCAGCAATGGACACGTCCTTGAACGTGTCGTTGTCATTTCTGAACAGGTGATCGACGGCGGCGTGATCGGTTAATGTTTGACCCATCGCACGGTCATAGGAACGCGCAACGTGTTTGGCGTGTGTGAGGAGATAGAGGTCGAGGTCGCCGTCGTGGTCATAGTCAAAAAATGCAGATTGTGTGGCCATGCCCGAAAAGTCGAGGCCATAGCGATCGGCTTGTTCGGTGAATGAATTGTCGTGGTTGTTGATGTAGAGTTCGTTGGAGCCTTCCAGACCATTGAAGTTCCCGAGGGCGCAGACATAAATGTCGAGCCAACCGTCGGCGTTCACATCGGCGAGGGTAACGCCCGTCTTCCATTCGGAGAACCCTTCGATGCCCGCCTGGTGTGAGATATCTTCAAATGTAAAATTGCCTTTGTTCAGATAAAGTTTGTTGGCACCGTGATTGGACACGAGGAAGACGTCCACCAGCCCGTCGTTGTTGATGTCGCCGGTAGCCACGCCGCCGCCATTATAGTAATAGAGATATTCCACCACCGACAACTTGCCAAGTTGCTCCGGTACAACATTCACAAAGCCGATGTGCGTCGCGGACGAATCTACGCGTTCAAATAAAGTGGACTCTTTCCGCTCCGGAGCACAGCGCTGAAAAGTGCCAGCGGCCAAAATTCCCGAGACAAAAAGGATAGCATTCCAAAGTTTCATAGCAGCAGCAAAAAACAAAAAGAACCGGGAGAATCCCGGTTCTTGTAAGCATTTATTCGATGTGAAAGCAGTGACAGATTATTGCGGGTAACCGAAATTTTGCGTGAGGTTCGGGTTAAGCGCAATCTGGCTTTGCGGTATGGGGAAAAGCCGCAAGTATTCCTGTGTCACGGGTTTGAAGCCCCAGGCATTCTCAAATTTTCCAAAGCGGATCAAGTCCTGACGACGGTGGTATTCCCATGCCAGTTCGCGACCGCGCTCGGCCAGGATATCGTCGAGGGTGAGGGTTGAGAAACCGGCTACACCTCTTTTTGTGCGCACGGCATTCACGTCGTCCATGGCTTCTCCCAGGTGGCCCAGTCGTTGGTGCGCTTCACCGCGCATGAGGTATACATCCGAGATGCGGAAGATCACAAAGTCGTTGCTCATGTCGAAGGTAGCACCGCGCTCCACTTCATATTTCACACTGCGATAGCCCGCCAGACGGGCATCGGGACCAGCGGGCATTTTGAAAGAAGGAATTTCCTTGGTAAGGATGGCGGGTTGTGTGTCGTCAAACAACGCTTCGCCACTGGAGCTGTAGATCTGACCGGTCAACCACATTTGTCTCCGTACGTCGTCCGGTTCGAACGTGTCGTAGAACTCGGCATACGTGCAATAGCCGTTCCAGGGAGCAGAGCCCAGGTCGTAGGTGAGCTGATGCAGATAATGTAGGGTGGACATTTGCAAGTAGAGGCCGGTGCGTTTGGATTTGTCAAATGGCGTCGACAAAATGATCTCCGGTGAGTTTTCGTTGTTCACACTGAACGTCGAAAGGAAATCGCCGGCAATCGTGAATTTTCCCGACTGGATAATGCTGTCGCATTGCGCGACTGCATTGGCCCACTGTGGGGTGCCGGTGTAGACTTCGGCGTTGAGATAAAGCTTGGCCAGGATCATGTGCGCCACATATTTCGACATGCGACCATATTTTGCCCGAACATCAGTAGAAAGGTAGGGCAGTGCTGCCAGCAATTCTTTTTCAACATAAGCATAAACCTCTGCGCGGCTGCTTTGCGGAGGGGTTTCGGTGCCGACTTCATCGGCGATGAGTACATTGCCAAAATTGTCCAGCGCCTCATAGAGGTAAAACGCGCGAAGGGTCTTGAGTTCGGCTTGTGCCTCGGGACTCTGGAAGCCAGGGTTGGTGATCTTTTGATTTACCTTGGCGATGTTCGAATAGATCCAGTTCCACAGGTTGTCGAAGCCGTAGAAGTTGGTAGGCCAGGTGTGTTCGGTCATGAACTTCCACTCCGGTTCGCCCCAGTCGCCACCACGGGTGGGAGCAAGCTCTTCGTCGGTCACGCAATTCAAAAGCTCGAAGGTGCTGAAGTAGCCGCCCAAGCCCGTATAAAGCGGGCCGATGAGGGTGTTCAGCTGTGCTTCGGTTTGTCCGTATTGATCTTGAGGGATCTGATCATAGACCGTTTCATCCAGGTTCGTACAACTCAGGTTGAAGCCGATCAACAGTATCGATGCGTAGGCAACTTTTCTTTTGATAGCCAGAAAATTTTTCATAGTCGTCGTTTTAAAAAGTAAGGTTAACACCAAGCTGGAAGGATCTGGTTTTGGGATAGACATTGCTGTAGTCCATACCAATACTGTTCGGCGTTGCGAAATCGGTACCCAGGTCACCCTTCACTTGTAATTCAGGGTCTATACCTTTGTATTTCGTGATCACAAACAAATTGTTTCCGGCCACATACACGCGGGCGTTTTTAATGGCATTGCCACCCACGGGGATGTTGTAGCCCAGCTGCCAGTTGTCGAGGCGCACAAACGATCCGCTTTCCAGCCACTGGTCAGACAAGCCGGGTATGCTGTAGTTGGCCGGATACTGATCGATGTCGCGGAGCATGTTGTTTTCCAGGATGCTTCCCGAAAGGGTCAGGTTAGACCGCAGGTTGTTGATGATCTTGTTTCCAAAAACACCACGCAACTGGAAGGAGAAATCGAAATGTTTATAAGTGAAGGTGTTGATCCACGATACGGTGGCTTTCGGAATGCCCGAACCTTTCTCAAACTTCTTGGCGCTGGCATAGTCGGTGGTCACACCACCGTCTTCTGTTTCGTACTGGATCAACCCGTTTTCGTCATACCCTCTGAAATGAGGAATATAAAATTCACCCATCGGGTGGCCTTCGCGCAATTGGGAAGCGGTGATCAGACCCAATCCACGACCGTTGAAGTAGTTGTATAAGATCTGACCGGACTCATAACCATTGCCGCTCAATTTCTCCACTTTGTTTTTGAAAACGGAACCCACGATCCGCGTGTTCCAGCGGAAATTATCGCTGCTGATCGCGTCGCCGCCAACCGACAACTCGATGCCCTTGTTCGACATCTCGCCAACGTTGGCCAATTGCGTGTTCACAAAGTAGTTCTTGCCATCCAGCGGAACGGTGTAGTTATACAACATGTCCTTGGTGCGCTTGTCATAGACTTCCAATGTTCCTGAAATTTTTCCATCGAAAAGTTCAAAGTCCAACCCCAGGTTTACTTGCTGCAGCACTTCCCATTTCAAGTTGGGGTTTGCGTTTTGCGTAATATCAACACCGGGCACGAATGCTTTCAGGATCGGGTCATAGTAGGTTGCTTGTGTACCCTGTACTGTACCGTAGAGGAGCAAAGACCGGTAGGAATTCACACCTTCCGAGTTTCCGGTCTGACCCCAGCCGGCGCGCAGTTTCAAATAGTTGAGCGTGTTGCCGCCGGAAAGAAAGCCCTCGTTGCTGAGCGTCCATCCCACAGCCAGAGAAGGGAAAGTACCCCACTTGTTGTTGGCTCCGAATTTCGAACTGCCGTCGCGTCGCACGGTCGCTGTGATATTATACTTGTCGGAGAAGTTTGCAGTGGCACGTCCGAAGAATGAAATGAGCGTGCTGGCGTTCTTAAAGGAAGAAGTATAGTTGCTCTGTGGTCTGATCAGTGTTCCCTGATACGCGCCGAGGTTGTTGTACCCGTAGAGTTCATACAAACGGGTGCCGGCCAGCGACGCATCGCCGATATTGTTCATGGCACCGAAGCCGTCGTTGACAAATCCCTGATAAGAATAACCGCCCAACACCGTGAGGTTATTGGAGGAGCCAAAGTTTGTCTTGTACTGTGCGGTCAACTCCATAAGCTTGTCGTTCGACTGCTCGAAGTCTTGAGAAGCCTGGCCCAGCATTCCCAGGAAGGCTTTGGTATTCACGTTGAAGGCTTGCATGCTGCGGGTCTGGTTGCTCTTCAACGCGCCGTTCACGCCCAGGGTAAGTCCCTTCACGATCTCATATTTCGCGTTCATGGCACCCACCAGGATGGTATTGTGACTTGGACTTTGATAATTCTTCTGCATGGCTACAGGATTGTAAAGATCGAAGCTGCCCGGCACCTCATAGTAAGTGCCGTCGGTGTTTTTAACGGGGAGGGTAGGCAGGAATAAAACGGCGCGATTGATAATGTCGTCGTAGGTCAGATTCGAATTGGTGCTGGTGAGCGCCAGGTTATATTGGATCTGCAATTTGTCGTTCAATGCTTTTTGGTCGATGTTGATACGACCCGTGATCCGCTCGAAGTCCGTGTTTTTCACGATCCCTTCCCGCTTCATATAATTTAAGGAGCCGCGGTACGAAAGCTGGGAGGTACCGCCTGCGAGTGCGAGCTCGTGGTTGTTGGTGTAGCCCGTGCGGGTGATCTGTTTCATCCAGTCCGTGTTGTAGCCGTTTCCGTTGGCGTCGGTGGGGAATTTCAAATTGTCGCTCAACGATGCCGCGCCTTTGATGCGCGTCACTTCCGACCGGTATTCATCGGCGTTCAGCAGGTCGAGGCGTTTGGAAATGGTTTCCATGCCGATGTAGTTGTTGAACGAGATGGTGGCCTTGCCGTCTTTGCCGCGTTTGGTGGTGACGATGATCACTCCGTTGGCAGCGCGCGAGCCATAGATCGCGGAGGCGCTGGCATCTTTCAACACGTCGATCTTGTCGATGTCGGAGGGGGAAATGCTGTTGATGGGCACGCCGATCACGCCATCCACCACATAGAGCGGGTCGCTACCGCCGGCCAGCGACGTGTAGCCTCTCAGTCGCACAGTGGGGGCTTGGTTGGGGTCTCCCGAAGGTTGTGTGATGTTCAAGCCGGCAACTTTTCCCTGAATGGCTTGGAGCGGGTTCGGGTTGATCCCGGCATTGAAATCTTTTTGCGAAAGGTTGGTGACCGAACCGGTGAGGTCCTTTTTCTGAACCGTGCCATA
>CBIHQM010000033.1:0-26841 GCA_966211885.1 uncultured Chryseolinea sp. | reverse complement strand
GCTGAGCTTTTGTGAAAATGAAACTCCTGTACAATACCACTCTTTAATAAAGAATTTGATTTAGCGGGCTTTATTCGAGCACCACAAGGTTTACAAGGCTCTTCATTTTTTGGGAAGATCTTTGTTGCCACCAACCCAAGCGTTGGTATTCCTTTTTCATTTGGTATTTCTTTTTAGTTGAATCGATCGTCATCGTATCCTCGTGTGCATGCACGGCGCGGTGTCGTCTAACACAAGGGTTGACCATTCCGATTGCCGTACAGCGACAACGTTGTGCAACCTTATTTTAAAGATTGTTCACATAAAATCTGTCTATGTAAAAAACAATACCCCCCATGAAAAACATTCTCCCCCCCCACCCGTTGCTGACCAACAGCAGCACATCAGGCCGCCTGCCTGCGCAGGAAAAATACTGGCCTATCGGCGACTTCTTTGACCGACACGCGTGTCCCATCTTTCACGACACGCGATCTAATCACCACCATAAACTCGGTTTGCCGGATTTCCTGTAAGGGAATCGCACGTCGTCTTATTTTCTTATTTGTATTCGTCAACTTAACCCCAAATACCTATGAGTATTCAATTACGCAATGCATTATGCTGTATTGCCTTGTCAGCAACGCTATGCTTCCTGCCGGAAGCTGCGTTTTCAAAAGCCTGGACGCCCGACAGTCCGGCAGCTCCCGAAATAACAATCACCGGAAAAGTAACAGAGGAAACCGGCGAATCCTTGCCGGGTGTAAACGTCCTGGTGAAGGGTACCACATCCGGAACCACAACTGATTCGGATGGTAACTATACGCTCGTGGTGCCCGACAACGGCACCGCGTTGATCTTTTCATTCATCGGCTATGTGACACAAGAAGTGAGCATCGACAACAGAACGTCGATCAACGTGACGTTGGCCGTCGACATTGTGTCGCTGTCTGAAGTGGTGGTCACGGGTTATGGATCACAATCCAAACGCGACATCACGGGTGCTGTGTCCACGATCGCGTCCGACCGTTTGCTCTCCACGCCCTCGACCAACCTAGGTCAAGCCATGCAAGGCAAGGTGGCCGGTGTGAACGTTGGAAATGAGAACAGTCCCGGCGGTGGTGTCATGGTCCGTATCCGCGGCTTTGGTACCGTTGGCGACAACTCTCCGCTCTACGTTATCGACGGCGTGCCCACGAAAGGCAATTTGAACACCATCAACCAAAACGACATCGAGTCGATCCAAGTGTTGAAGGATGCATCGTCGGCTTCGATCTATGGTTCGCGCGCCGGGAATGGCGTGGTGATCATCACCACCAAAAAAGGTAAAGCCGGCAAGCCCGTTTTCACTTATGACATGTACTATGGCACGCAACGACCCGGCAAGCTGTTGAGCATGCTGAACACCCAGCAGTATGCCGACCTGACCTGGGAGGCGCGTAAAAATGCGGGCGCTGTGGGTGCGAATGGCAATCCCGCGCACGCCCAATTCGGAAATGGCGCTACGCCTGTCATACCGGACTACATCTTTCCGGCCGGTGCCATGGAAGGCGATCCTCGTGTTGCCCAGGATGCCAATGGAAAATACATCAACTACAGCAACAACATCGATGCCCCTGATTTCAACAAGACCAAATGGCTCATCACCAAAGCCAACAAGACCGGCACCAACTGGTTGGATGAGATCTTCAATCCGGCACCCATTCAAAATCACCAGATCGGTGTTTCCGGTGGCAATGAAAGCGGTCGCTATGCGATGTCCCTAAACTATTTCGATCAAAAGGGTATCATGATCTACACGAATTTCAAACGTTATTCGATACGGGCGAACACGGAGTTCAACATCAATAAGAAGTTCCGCGTAGGCGAAAACCTCCAGGTCGCTACTACCCAACGGGTGAACCAGCCCAATGGAAACAGCCAGGAAAGCAACCCCACATCCTTTGCGTTCCGCATCCAGCCGATCGTGCCCGTCTATGATGTTTCCGGAACAACGTTCGCCGGCACCCGGGGCACCGACCTCGACAACTCGCGCAACCCTGTGGCCGACTTGTGGCGCAACAAAGACAACATCCAGAAAGAAGTCCGCTTGTTTGGAAATGCCTATGCTGAGTACGACATCCTCGAAAATCTCACGGCCAAAACCAGCTTTGGCGTAGACTACAACATCTTCAATTTCAGGGACTATACCATACGCGACATCGAATCGGCCGAAGCCCGCGGATCGAATTCGTTAAAAACAACCAACAACTACGAATGGACCTGGACGTGGTTCAACACACTTACCTACAACGCCACCATCAACGACATTCACAAGTTGAATTTCATCCTCGGTGTGGAGTCCATCAAAGATTACTATGAAACCTTCGACGCCAGCCGCACCAATTTTGCCTCCGACGATATCGAGAACCGTTATCTGAGTGGCGGTACGGGCGTTCAAACCAACAACGGCGGCGCGACCAACTGGAGCCTCGCGTCTGAATTCGCCAAGGTGAACTACAACCTGAAGGACAAATATCTGTTGGAAGGAACCGTACGCCGCGACCGGTCGTCGCGGTTCTCCGCTGCAAACCTGGTAGCCTATTTCCCGGCCGTGAGCGGCGGGTGGGTGATCTCGGAAGAGTCGTTTGCCCAAGGCATGAGCTCTTGGCTCGACCGCGCCAAGCTACGGGTTGGCTGGGGACAAACCGGGAACCAGGAGATTGGTTTTTATAATCCCCTCACCACCTTCACCACCAATCCTGCCACCTCCTTCTACGACTTGAACGGCAGCCGCACCACAGCCATTCCCGGATATGAGTTAAATCAATTCGGAAACCCCAAGGCAAAATGGGAAACGACAACCACTACCAACATAGGCCTTGATGTGACCTTGATGAACGGCAAATTTGATGTAAACCTGGATTGGTATACACGCCTCACGTCCGACATGCTCTTCCCCGTAGCGGCGCCGCTCACGTCGGGTGTGGGCACCGTACCCTCTCAGAACATTGGAACCATGCGGAATCGTGGAATCGATCTCGCGTTGGCCTACCACGGCCAGGCGATGGGCAACGAGCTCACCTACAACATCGAGGGTAATTTCAGTACCTATCGCAATGTGGTTACCAAAACCAATGGCGACGCCAATACACAATTGTTCGGCCTCAACGACGAGCGTATTCAAAACTTCATCGTTACGCAGCAGAACTATCCCATCTCCTCCTTCTTCGGCTACACCATCGATGGTATTTTCCAAACCGACGATGAAGCCGCCGCAGCCCCTGTGAACAACCTGGGCACGAATCAGAACAAAGCAGGACGGTTTAAATTCAGGGATGTGAACAACGACGGCGTGATCAACACCAAGGACCTTTCCATCATTGGCAATCCGCACCCCGATTTCACTTATGGCATAAACATCAATGTCAACTATAAAAACTTCGGACTCACCCTTTTTGGTCAAGGTGTTTATGGCAACCAGATCTTCAACTATGTGAAGTACTGGACCGACTTCCCCACCTTTGCCGGAAACCGGAGCACGCGCATGCTCAACGATTCGTGGAGACCTGGCAAAACAGACGCCATCCTTCCACAGTTAACTTCCAGCGACCAGGTGAGCATTCTGCCTTCTACCTACTACCTGGAGTCGGGCTCTTATTTCCGTTTCAAGAACATTCAAGTGACCTACACACTGCCCAAAACGTTGGTATCTAAAATCGGTATGTCTTCTGTCCGCGTCTATGTTCAGGGACAGAACCTGTGGACCATCACCAACTATTCGGGCATGGACCCTGAGATCAATCTGCGGAACTATGTTTCGGGCAATGACCGCGTAGCCGGAAGCTTTAGTTACACTTCCGGTACTGATCGCCAACTCGGCGTGGACGGTGGAGCCTACCCCGCAGCAAAGCAATACCTGGTGGGTCTGAATTTAACCTTCTAACGAATTCTGTTTATGAAAAATCGATCAAACATTATACACATGAAAAAGATCACGATCCTATGTGGCGTCATTCTCCTCACGCTGTGGAGCGGCTGCTCCGATTCGTTTCTCGATGTAAAGCCCAAAGCGCTCCTCAGCGCCAGTGCCCTACAAAACAGCAAAGGTGTTAATTCCCTTCTTGTCGCTGCCTATTCCATGCTTGATGGCTGGGCTACAGCCGAAGGCGCATACCGGTCATACCAGGTTGGTGCCGATAACTGGGTTTACGGTAGCGTCGCCTCCGACGATGCCTACAAAGGAACGATTGCCGGCGATCAGCCTCCCATTTCTCTCATAGAGCAAGCCAACATCGCCTCCGACAATATCTACTTCCGCGGCAAATGGCGCGGCATGTACGATGGCATTGCCCGTTGCAACGACGTATTACACATTTTGGCACAGACCCCCGAAATATCCGACGCCGACCGCGCAGAGATCATTGCTGAGGCGCGTTTTCTCCGCGGGCATTTTCATTTCGAGCTAAAGAAAATGTATAACATGGTGCCCTATATCGACGAGGTTACCTACGATCCCAGCAACCTCGAAAGCACCAAAGTGCCTAACACCGCAGATATCTGGCCAAAGATCGAAGCCGATTTGCAAGCCGCCTACAATGTGCTGCCGATCAAGCAAGCTCAAGTCGGCCGTGCCTCCAAGTGGGCCGCTGCCGCCACGCTGGCGAAAGCTTATTTGTTCCAGGAAAAATGGGGCGATGCCAAAACCTTGCTCGAAGAAATCGTGGCGAGCAATCAGTTTGCACTCGTGGATAAATACCACGACAATTTCCGCCAGGTCACCAACAACAATAAGGAATCCATCTTCGAAGTACAGTATTCCGTGAACGACGGTGCACCGGGCGGCGAAAACGGCAATATCGGTTCAACGCTTAACTATCCTTATGGTGGTGGCGGCGTGACTACGTGCTGCGGATTTTTCCAACCGTCGCAGAACCTTGTCAATGCCTTCAAGACCGATGCTAATGGATTGCCTTTGCTCGACACGTTCAACGACGCCGACGTCACTAACGACCAGGGTATCGAAGCGACAGCGCCTTTCACACCGTATACCGGGACCGTTGACCCGCGTCTCGACTGGACCGTTGGACGCCGCGGCATTCCCTATCTCGACTGGGGTGTACATCCCGGCAAGACCTATGTGCGCGACCAAGCCTACGGCGGTCCTTACTCTCCCAAGAAACACGTGATGTACCGGTCCGATGTCGGCTCCGCCACGTTCGCCGGCAACCCGCGTCTCAATGCCAACAACTATCGCATGATCCGCTACTCCCATGTGATCCTCTGGCTTGCTGAAATTGCCGTGAAACAAGGTGATCTTGAAGCCGCCCGCGGCTATGTGAACCTGATCCGCGCAAGAGCGGCCCATCCCGAAGGCTTTGTAAAAAATGCCGACGGCACACCGGCAGCCAACTACCTCATCGGCCAATACACCACCACGTGGACCGACGCCGCCATGGCCCTCAAGGCTGTTCAGTTCGAACAACGCCTGGAGTTTGCCATGGAAGGCCACCGTCGCTTCGACCTCGTGCGCTGGAAAATCGCTGCCGCAACCCTCAACGCTTATTACCTGGTGGAAGGCACAAAACGTTCGTACCTGAAGAACGTGCAGTTTGTATCCAACAAACACGAATACTTCCCCATCCCCATCCAGGAGATCCTCAACACCCAGATCGCCGGCCAACCGACGCTCACACAGAACCCGGGGTATTGACGAAGTTAGTTTAATGTAAAAAAAGAAGCCGTCTCGATGTTCGAGACGGCTTCTTCGTTTATGGCAACACCATCAAACATCTGACTTCACACCTCTGTATTTCTTTGCGCTCTTTTTGCGCTCTTTTTGCGCCCTTTGCGTCTTTCTTCGCCCGCTGAAGCATTAGCGAAAGCGGGGGCGGTTTAATGCATTTGAACACACTCACCCCCTTATCACCGTATTGATATCAACAGGAAGATTCCTCACCCGAACCCCACAAGCAGCAAAGATCGCATTCCCCAACGCAGGCGCCACCGGCGGCAATCCCGCTTCGCCAACCCCTCCCGGTGCCTCACCGTTCTCGATGATGAAAACTTCCACTGCCGGCATCTCATTCATGCGAAGCACCTGATAGTTATTATAATTGGACTGCTGGCAAACACCGCCTTTAAAAATAATGCCTCCTTTTATAGCTGCCGACAATCCCATCACGATGTTCCCTTCCGTTTGTGCCCGCACCGTATCGGCGCTGACATACAGTCCGCAATCTATCACAGAAACAACCTTGTCGATTTTTACTCCGCTATTGTTTGTGGACACCGACACACAGCAGGCACAGATGGTCCCGAAAGCTTTGAATAGCGCGACGCCCTTTCCCGCTCCGGGCGTAGGCTTCGCATAGTAGTCCGACTTTTCTGCGAGGGTTTGGAGGACCTTCTTAAATCTTTCATCCTCGAGCAACTCCAGTCGTGCTGCGAGCGGGTCCTTCCCGGCCAGGTGGGCAAGCTCATCGATGAAGCATTCCTGGCCCCAGGCTAAATTCGATGCGTTGACCGACCGCCACCACATGATGGGTATTTCTGTTTTCACGTTTGTCCAACTTACTTTCCTCGAGGTTTTAAATTCATATCGTGTGTTGTCCCTCAGTTCCTCGCCCATCCAGGGATCGGCCTCATCGTCGGGCAAGCCTTTGAAGACCTGGCGCAATATGGATTCGCCGATAATATGATGATGAAATCCCGTGATCTTGCCATCCTCTATAAATCCTTGCATGTGGCTTAGCAGCCCGGGCCGGTAAGGACCTTGCGCGATATCATCCTCGCGTGTCCAGATCACTTTTACGGGAACCTTCAATTTATTGGAAAGAAAACAAGCCTCCTTCACGAAGTCGATGTAGGCTTTCCGTCCAAAAGATCCCCCCATCAAAATGGTGTGGATCTTGCTTTTTTCTGTGGGGAGTCCAAGATAGTTCGCCACGTCAGGCAACGTTTCTCCCGGCCCCTGGATCGGGGCCCAAATCTCCACGGTGCCATCTTCTTTTACGTGCGCCGTTGTGTTTTCGGGCTCGATCGGTGCATGCGAAAGAAACGGGGTTTCATAGGTACATTCCAGTCTGGATGCGGCTGTATTAAATTTTCTATTGAAGTCACCCAACTCATGGTGATTGATGCCTTCTTCCTTCGCCTTCGCATAACACTTTTTGAAATAATCTTCCGTGTCAAGGGTCTCTGTTAAGTTTGAATTATCCCATTGTACCTTGAGTGCATTTCTTCCTTTGAGGGCGGCCCACCAGTTCGAAGCGATGACGGCAACGGACTCTGCATCGCGATGGATCATTTTTCGCTCGCACTTTATCACCCGCAATACGCCTGGAATTTTCAATGTGTCGCTATCCTCTATGGTCACTATTTTTCCAAAGATCATGGGGCTGTGTAGTATGGAAGCGTAAACCGTACCGGGCACCTCGATGTCGATTCCATAGACCGCCTTGCCGTTTGTTCGTGCTGGGATTTCCGCGCGCTTGATATCTTTCCCGATGATGATTAAATCCGCGGGATGCTTCGAGTTTAGAGGCTGCTGCGGCAAGCTCACCGTAGGTCAGACTCGTGTCGCTGCCCTTTCGAAAAACCCTTGCTTCCCTTGCGTAGCACTCGCTTTCCAAAACGCCCCATTGGCGCGCCGCCGCTTTGATCAACATTTCCTTTGTCGCCGCACCGGCTTTTCGCAGGGGCAACCATAGCCTTCTGATCGAACTGCTGTTTCCCGAGGTTTGCGCGCCGTATTTACTTTGTCCATCGCTTTGTATGATCTTGATCTGCGCCAGCGAAACTTCCAATTCCTCGGCAATCATCGCCGGAACCGAGTGAAGGGTGCCTTGTCCCATATCGTTGCGGGGGTTGACGATCGTAATCGTATTGTCGAGGCCGATCAGAATGAATGGGTTGATCTCGAAATTATCCACCGCTCCGTTGTGTGGCGTGATGTTACGGATCTTTGAAAAGGAATCTATGCCGATGGCTAGTCCAAGGGTTGCGAGGCTTACCTGCTTTATGAAATCGCGGCGTCCGGTTCTTAAAAAATTGTTGTTGTTCAAGCGCATACAGATCTTCGTTACTATTTTGGGTTTCCGGCTGCCAAATGAATAGCCTTTCTTATTCTATCGTAGGTGCCGCACCGGCACAGATTTCCCGCGAGCGCAGCGTCAATGTCTTTATCGGAGGGCACAGGCTTCCGGGCCAACAGGGCAACGGCCGACATGATTTGTCCAGACTGGCAGTAGCCACATTGAGGCACCTGGAACTCAACCCAGGCTTCCTGAATAGGGTGCGGCCCATCGGCGCCGATTCCTTCTATGGTTGTGATCTGGGCGCCGGCAGGAATAGCCGAAATTTTCAGTTGACATGATCTTACGGGGTTGTTGTTCAGGTGAATCGTGCACGCGCCGCATGCGGCGATCCCGCAACCAAATTTGGTCCCCTTCAGCCCCAGGTAATCCCTGAGAATCCACAAGAGGGGCACGTCGGGCTCGGCTTCCACATCATAAGGTTTGTGGTTTACAGTAATGGTGTACTTTTTCATTTTTGCAGTAGGGTTGTGAAACGGGTCATGACCCGGAACACTGCAATTACGGAGGCAAGCCGCCGGCGGGCTACAAATCGGGCGTTTTTGGCTACCGGATTTATAAAACAGGAATAAAAAATTCAGTTACGCTCTGGGGAGGCCGTTGCGATAGGCCGATGGCGTTGTGTTCGTATGCTTTTTGAAAGCTGCGTTGAACACCGAGATACTTTTAAACCCGGTCTCATGCGCTATCGTCGCGATCTTTTCGTGGTCGTTGGCTGGGTCTTTTAAACGTTCCTGGGCATCTTTGATCCGGAAGCTGTTGATGTAGTCCGGGAAGGATTGTTGCGTACGCCGGTTGATGGTCTCCGACAGCAGGTTGGTGGGGACCTTCAACTGGTCCGCCATTTTTGGCAGGGTGATAGATGCGTCTCTATAGGGGTGTTGCCTGGCCATCCAGGCTTGCAAATCGTCAAAGCACCGGTCAATTTGGTTTTCGCTATAAGCAGAACGCTCATACTTTTCGCGTTGCCTGAAAATTTCTCCTTTCTTCAGTCCCAGATAACTCAAAAAATAGATCAGAAAAGAAAATACAACGGGTGCGACAATGTAGGGAACCAGGCCAAAAATAAAATTTGCCATGTATCCAGCCCAGACCAAGACTACCCCGATCATGACACTGAGTGCCCAAACCCGTTGCGTTACGTTTATTTTTTGGAAGTTTTTTACAACAACCCGAATGCAAAACGGCAGATACAGCGCTGCAGACCATAAGGAAATCTCATACCCATGTTGCTCCATCCAAAAATAGGAAGTAAGCACCGGGCTCAGAAGCATAACCAGTAAAGCAGGCACCAGGTGGGGCGCGTGGCGCAGCCAATCAAATCGATAGTCCTTTTGATGGAACGAATTCAAATAGAGTAACAGCAGGGGGAAGATGGCCAGGTTAGCACCAAAACCTAAATTCATCACCACCGTAGAAACCTGGTGCCCGAGGGAAAAGTAATAGACGACGGACTTTACGATTCGGACCGCAAAAGCCAGAAGCAGCAATGCGAGTAAGATGTTGGCAAGACTTCTTTCCTTGCGTATCGAAAAAAGATAGGCGCTAAAAAACGCACTTTGCAAAGCGCCTGCTCCGCTTGTCAGTAATAATATTTCAAATGGGATTCCCATGCATTATTCGTTACGGCGCGGTGGCGTGATTTGTTTCCGTTAAACTCGGTCAAAGGAAAAGATCACGCAAAACATTCTTGATTGCCAGCATTTTATCGTTAATCTGAAAAATAATTGAAATGCACCTGATTCGCAAATTGACCTCGATCTAGGGAATAAAAGACTGCAGCCTTCGCGCCAAACCAACGAGCACCCATAGGCCAACAACAAATGCAGCCACGGAAATAAAAAGTCCGGGTTGAATGGTGAAGGGATTTAGATAATAAAGGAATAGCAGGTTAAAGAAGACCAACACCGAAAGAATAAATTTCCCGAGCCATTTCTCCGCTTTGGTCTCTGTTGCCAATTGTCTCCGATGATGGTGAACGACCAAATAGGTCAGCCGTTCAGAAAACAATTCGCTGGGTTTTTCCACTCCACTTTCCTTTAGAAGGGCAGTGAGTTTCTTCTCTTTGCTGTCATGCTCTTTCATAATAGATCTTTTACTTCATCCTTCAACAACAATTTCAACTCAACCTCGAGTTGATCTCTGCCCCGCAGCAGGCGCATTTTGATCGCCGATTTTTTCATGTTCACAATTTCACAGATCTCCGAAATGCTCAATTCGCCGATGTAATGCAATGTGATGATCACCCGATCTTCTTCCGAAAGCCTGCCAAGGGCTATTTCCACATACTTTTTTCGCTCGGTGTCTCGCGTCAAATCCCATGGCTGGTTTTCGACGCTGATGTATTGTTCATTCACTAAACGGCCATTCAAATCTACGACCGAAATTCGCCTACTTGCTTTGCTTGTGAGCGCAGTGTTGTAGACAATCCGGTAGAGCCAGGTTGAAAATTTGGAAGCTTTTTTAAACTTGCTCAGCGACGCAAAGGCCTTCATGAAGGCGTCCTGCACAACTTCTTCCGCATCCTCCCGGTTCAAAACAATCCTGATGGCAATTGTATAGGCCAAATTTTTATAAGCGCTAAATATTCCAGGCCGGCTTTGTCGCCCCGAACGGCTTTTTCCAGAAACGTGTCTTCCGTATGGGGATCTCTTTTTATTGCCATTTTGAGCCTTTAGACTGCTTCCGAAAGAAAACGGTCACATTTTGTGACCACTTTCTTCAAAAGGCAGTCTGATGTGAAAATGATCAAAAAACCCTAGAAATACACTCATGGAAATAACGTCTGCCGCACTATTTATCTCTGTATCCCTGGTGGTGTTTGGAATAAGCTACTATTATTTCACCACACGCTTCAAGGAGCGCATGGCCATTCTGGAAAAAGGGCTGCCTCCAGATTTTTTCAAAGGTGGCACGCACTACTTGCCCCTTATCCTCACCCTTGGCATTGTCAGCATTGGCATTTCGCTCGGTATTGTGGTCGGTGCCTTTCTGAATTCCCTTGAAATAGAAGGAGCCCAGTACCTGATGCTTCCCTTTGCCATCTTTTTGTTCCTGGGAATCAGTTTGCTGGTCTCCTACTACATTTTAAAAGCCACACAAAAAAACAACAACACGTAACCGGTCACCCTTCCACTGCACGAAACAGAGCGGCTAAAATTTCCCGTTAAAAATCAGTCTTACCAAAAAACTCACGCAAAATGAAAACCTCATTGATACTATTGCTATGCCTGTCCATGACCGTCCTCATGCCGGTGAATGCCTTTAGCCAGGAATATGACGAATCTTTTGATCGCCTGTTGAAAGAACAACTATCCATTGAAAGCCCAGGTGGCACTGTCGTGGTGGCAAAAGACGGAGCGATACTTTATAAAAAAGCCTTTGGCAAAGCGAATCTGGAGTTGGATGTCGACATGAAGCCGGACAACCTCTTTCGGATCGGGTCGATCACCAAACAATTCACCGCCTCCGCCATCCTGAGGTTGGCCGAAGAGGGTAAGTTGTCCCTATCGGATACCATCACCCGGTTTATTAAGGACTATCCCCTGCACGGATATGCGATCACCATCGAACATTTGCTCACCCATACTTCAGGCATAAAGAACTACACGGGCTTGGGCAAATTTGACACGCCCGCCAAGCGAAGGGACCTCACATCAAAAGAACTGGTTGACTTTTTTAAGAATGAACCCATGGACTTTCCGCCCGGCACCGACTACCGGTATTCCAATTCCGGTTACATTCTGCTCGGCTATATCATTGAGTTGGTTTCGGGAAAACCTTATGCTGAATATATTCGCGAGACTTTTTTTGAGCCGTTGGGCATGAAGCATTCGTTCTATGACAATGCTTCGCCTGTCATTCCGGGGCGGGTTTCCGGCTATCAAAAAAGGAATGGTCACTTTGAGAATTCGGACTATCTCAGCATGACCTTACCCTATGCTGCCGGCTCCATACTCTCCACTGTGGACGACCTGCTGACGTGGCACGTTGCTTTGATGAACCATAAAGTTCTGACTGCTGAGAGCTTAACGAAAGCGCACACTTCCTACAAGCTTGCCGATGGAAGGTTGACGGGCTATGGCTATGGTTGGGAATTAGGCAACATCCAAGGGAGTCCGACTTTCAAGCATTCCGGCCGGATAAATGGATTCGTGACCTTTGCCGTCTATCTGCCAGCTGAAAAGATATTTGTCGCTATCTTTTCAAATTGCGATTGCACGGATGATCTCGAAAAAGCAGCGTCAAAAATGGCCGCGATCGTTCTGAAAAAACCCTATCAATGGAACATCATCGAAATGTCATCCAAAGCGCTTGAAGCCTATCCCGCGGCTTATGCATCGGCGCACGAAGAAAAACTCATCGCTCACGAAGATGGGCAGCTCTTGTATTTTAGCAAAGGAGGATCCAAATCAGTACTCGTACCCTTTGCAAAGGACAAGTTCTTTATAGAAAACAGTTTGGTCAGTTTGGAATTCGAAAGGGACATAAAGGGTCATGTCGCTTCGTTCTATGAGAAAGGAACGGGGCTGTCCGTCAAGTGGAGCCGCACGTCCGGAGCAGTCGAAACGTTGAAGGCTATAAAAGTTGACATGAAGGCTCTTGAGAAATATGTCGGAGACTATCAATTTTCACCCGGCCCTGTCTTCTCCATCGTCAAAGAAGGCGAAAAACTATACGGTCAGGTTGGGCAAGATAAAAAAGAGATCCTGCCGTATGCGCCAAATAAGTTTTTCGCCAAAGAGATTGATGCAAAGATCATATTCAACCTGGATAAACATGGTGATGTGATCAGCTTGACAAAGATTCAAACGGGCGAGATGAACGCCGCCAAAATCAAATAAAAAATAAACCGCTAACCATCATTCTTCGCTCAACCCGGCTTTAGAGATTTAAGCCTCGATATAAATATCAAATCGCGCTCCAACGTTCAGTTGGCCTGAAGCGAAAATGATCCCATGATGATTTTCAACAATTCTTTTGCAGATCGCCAGGCCAATCCCCGTTCCTTTATATTCTTGTTGGCTGTGAAGGCGCTGAAACACTTCGAAAATCCGGTCTTTATAGAGCGGGTCAAAGCCAATACCGGTGTCCGTATAGGTGATATGACAGTAGTCCTTATGGGGTTCGAGTTTCAAGCCGTTGGGCTTACTCCATCGTATCACTTCACTCGCAATTTTAATGTGGGGCGCCGTGGAAGGCTTCACGAATTTGATCGAGTTACTAATAAGATTCTGAAAAAGCAGGCGAAACTGCGATCGGATAATATTCGCATCGCACAAAGGGCTGGTTTCTATCGTTGCATTCTTTTCCTGAATAACATCCTCAAGCTCTTTTTTAACGTCATCCACAATGGTTTCCAGGTCCGTAAGCTCAAACTTTCGCTCGCTATTCTTTGTCTCCGCGTAAAGTAACAAATCCTGGATGAGGGTGCGCATGTGCAGGGCGGATTGGCTAATCTTATCAAAATACCGCTTTCCGCTTTCCGATAAATTATTTTCATCGTCCCGGAGTATGCAGCTTACGAAATTTTGGATTTTACGAAGCGGTTCCTGCAAGTCATGGCTTGATACATAGGTAAAAGCCGTTAAATCCATATTGGCGTCCTCGAGTTCTACATTTTTTTGTTCCAGTTGCACAGTTCTGTTTTTCAGTTCTTCCTGGTTTATGTTATGAATCGTGAGGTCGGTGACAATGACACTTAAAACAGGTTGGTCATCGATGGATAACGCATTCATGGACAGTAAAACGGGCGTGGTCTTGCCCTCAGGGGCGAGTAGAAGCAATTCTTCGTTCATTACCCTTTTCTTGCTTTGCTTAACCAGGGCGTCCCACTTCTTTCTGGAAAAACCGATCAAGGTTCTGAACTTTGTTCCCACCAATTTTTCCAAAGGAATATTCACCATGTTGGCAAAAGCGGAGTTGCTATATAGCACAGCGCCATCACCCATAAGCGTGACGGCTCCCTCATACATTCTTTCCACTAAAATGCGGTAGATCTTGTCGGATGTCTTTTCGGTGTAGACTTTAAACTTCTCGGTATTACCAATAACCAGGGCATCAATATCTCCGGCCTGAATGGCATCACTCGACTGCCTGGCCTGTCGCAACTGCTCTCGGAGGCTCTCCACCTCTTTTTTCAGCGCTGCGACCTCTTGATCTGTTGTCTTTACTAACATGGTATTGAATTCATTACACAAGATGCAGTCCATTCAAAACTTTATCAGTATCCGACAAATCTCCAATCACCCTTTCCTCGGGCAACGGGAATTTCTTTATCAAGACGGGCACTGCCACGATACCTTCCTGAAGCGCAAAAAAAGGCTGTTTATAAATATCGATGATCTCCAGATCATATCTTCCTTTCAGGTACTTCTCACAAATCTTGTTCACATTTATAATAGCCTGCGTTGAGTTTGGCAAAATGCCGGTGACAAACAGCCGGAGAACATATTTATTGCCCGGGGCGTCTGCCTTTGCCTTAACGTTTTCCTTTTTGGGCTTCCTTTTTGAAATTGTCATCCGTTTTGTTTTTCAAATAAAGTGTTCATCAAATTTCTGTTTGATCGACAAGCCGTTCCAATGTTACGCCCCCTTACTATCCATCCGTTCGATTATTTCGATGTGGATATATTCCCATGCTCGCGCGCCGCTCTTTTCGCTTCCGACAAAAGGTCTTTTTTACTCCGAACAATCGGCGCTAAACTGATTCCCTTTCCTGAAATGACAAATCTCCTCACTTCATTGGAATGGTGCATGCCTCTCGATTTCATGACGCACAAGCTCCGGGTCCGCTCGGCATCCACCTCGATATCTTGAACCATTATCCAGGTGTCTACCATAGACGAAATGCCTTCATCGCTGGGGTTTCGCTCTATCGATCCGACGGTTATGGCGGCTGTAAACATTACGGTTATGCGTTGCGTTTTCAAAAAATCCACAAAGCGGGTCAGCATGGATCTGATATCGCTATTGGGCCCCTCGGTCATTAAATTGGTAATGGGATCGAGAATAACAACCGCCGGCTCCAGATCTGTAATCATTTTCTTGATCGCAATAAAGTGCAATTCAAGATTTTGTAGCGTGGGGCGGGAGTAATAGAACGTCAGCATTCCAGATTCGACAAACGGGTCCAAGCGAAATCCAATCGATTCCATGTTTCGGATCACCTGGTTCGGCGCTTCCTCAAATGCACAAAAGAGGCAATGCCTTTTATCACGAACAATACTGTAAGCAAAAGAAGCTGCCAAGCTTGTCTTTCCTGTACCGGCCGTACCCGATATCAAAACGCTGCTCCCCTCGTAAAATCCATTTTTTCCCAACATGTCATCTAAATCGGCAAGGCCGGATGAAATCCGCTTTGTACTTGATTTCTGTTGGAACGCCTCACTGATGATGGGAAAAACAGTGATTCCCTTTTCATCGACGATAAACGGGTACTCATTATTGCCATGAACAGAGCCGCGATATTTCACGATACGCAGCCGCCGCGTGGCGATTTGGTTGGTCACCCGGTTGTCTAACACAACAACGCAATCGGCTACATATTCCTCAAGACCGTGGCGGGTGAGGTAGCCATCGCCGAGCTCCGCCGTAATGATAGCGGTTACCCTTCGTTGCTTTAACCATGAAAAAAGTCTTTTCAATTCCGAGCGAAGTGTATGGTAATCGAGTCCATAAAACAATGTATCCAACGAATCCAGCACAACGCGCTTGGCGTTCACTTTGTCGATGGCCCGACCGATCCTCACAAACAAACCTTCAATACTATAATTGCCCGTTTCCGAGATTTCATCACGGTTAACGCGCACATGTTCCAGGTATACTTTGTTTTCCGAAAGATGCTTGTTTAAGTTGTAACCCACCGACTCCACGTTCACGACGAGTTCGTCCGTGTCTTCCTCAAAGGCCATAAACACGCCGGGTTCGTTAAACATCACGATGCCATTCACAATAAATTCCATTGCCATGATCGTTTTTCCACAGCCTGTGTTACCCAACAACAGCGTGGGGCGATTTTTCGGAAAACCACCCTGGGTAATGTCATCCAGGCCCTGTATGCCTGTTAATGACTTTGGGAACTTACTATTTGGTTTTTTTGAGGTTTTCACTTTTCGCATAGGGTCATATTGTCGTGGATAGCATGGTGACAGCTTATACAAACTTTTGAATAACAAACTCCTCTCGTTTCGGACGATCGAGTTTATGTTCCGATAAACTTAAAAGAACATGATGCAATACCTTTCTGAGTTCGGCTGTGTCCGTTTTATGAATGTAAAAATAGGCGCCATGGTCGTAGAGAAAGTCAGCAACACTCTTGCTCAGGGAAGTGGAGTAGATCACAATTGGCAAACGCTTGAACTTTGGGTCATTCTTGATCTCCACCAGACATTCGGAGCCATTTTTCTTGGGCATATTGAGATCCAGAAAAAGGATATCCGTCGGATTTTTTGGCTTCGCTTTCAGGTAGAGAAGCAATTCTTCGCCATTTGCAACGGTTGCGAGTTTCACAGCGATAGACATTTCGTCTATAACTTTTTTAAAAAAGTAGCGATCATCGCTGTCATCGTCTGCGAGCAAAACATGCAGTGAATCCGGCGACGGGGTTATTTTATCTTTATTTGTCATACAACTCAATGGCTATTAATCGTACCGTGCAACGACCTTTAAGATGGTCCAAGCTGGAAAGGATATGCTACTACCTATTTATTGCTCACAGCTACCGCAATTTCAAAGAATCGGGGCCATTCGCATTATATAAGAAATGACAAAAGTTGCATTTTTAACAGATTGCCACCCTTATCTACCCTTAAGGATAACTACCTAAACAGCCAGCAAAGCATTATGTTTAGATCCCAATCAGAAGAGCCGCGAATTGCCATCCTGTCGGAGCATGACATGCCCGTCGACGCAGATAATATTAGAAGGGATGTTACGTTGAGCGTGATCATCGAAAAAACGGAACAAATTGACAGCGACTATGTGTTATGTAGTAAGATAAAAATCAAATAAGAAAATGAAACAGCTATCAAATAAGTTCATACTGGCAACAGCACTGGTCTTCGGACTTGCGGCGTGCGCGGTGACGGATTTTGATCGCGACATCGACTTCGGCCACTATCGCACTTTTGCCTGGGGGCCTTCCGAAATAAAGGTAGACAATCCCGAATACCGGAGCGGCCTGATCGACAAGCGCATCAAAACCACCGTGAAGGAAGAATTTGCCAAGCGTGGGATCTATTTCGACGCCAAACATCCCGACTTTCTCGTGAGCTACAAAACGTATACGGAAAAACGGAGGGATTCTTATTCCACCGCGCCCTACGGTCCATTTATGTATGGACCCTACATCATGCCTTATCGATTCGGTTACATGTACATGCCCTACGGCTATGGCATGATGCCTTACGGTTATTACGGAGGAAGAAGCTATGACTACACACGGGGAACCCTGATCATCGACATCACCGACAAGGCGTCGAACGATTTGATCTGGCGTGGAACGGTGAAAGGAAATGTAGAGTATACCAGCAGTCTGTCAAAGCAGATCCATAAAGGCATCAAAGCCATCCTGAAAAAATATCCCGTTCACCCGGGTGAGATGCTGACACCAGGACCGAAGCACACGATCAGCTAACGGAAAGCACACCTTATCAAAAGAAGAAAAGCCCGACGGGGCTTTTCTTCTTTATAATGAAAAAAAACCTTGGAGATAGGCTTCCAAGGTTTCACAGGTTAAAACAGATTAAAGCACGTGGAATATTTCAATTTAAAAAAACGTCAGACCTACACAGTCTTTTTCAGGCGTCACGTTAGCGCGAAATTCTGACTGGCCATTAAACAAAAGAAATCCTGGACCGAGATTTTATGAATGTCCAATATCTTTGCCAATGACTTTAAGGTAAGGTTTGCCTTTCCCCGTTCAATTCTCCAGTATTGGATCGCCGGCAATTTATACCGGTTGGCAAATTGCTTTACGGTTGTATAGCCTTTCATTTGGCGCAAATCCGACAGGTTCGCTCCAATATGGATCAAGAAATCTCTGAATTGTTTTGTTGTCTTTCTCATGTCAAAAAATTAATCATCACATAAAAATCAAATTGCATGCCCGTTCCTTTTGGCACATCCCGCCAACCGAAATTGCCCATGGGACGCATTTTTAATGCGTATTTTTTCCACGCACCGAGGACTTTTGACCCCCTATAGTCCCCCTGCTGTTGGGGGTTTTTGTCTTTAGAAGGCTCCATTCATCCGACTCAGGGATTTGTTAAATGATTTTTTGTTAATTTTCTTTCTATACTTTAAAAACAAATTAGGTTTAGCGGGGTAAAGGTCAGACGGGTCTTCACCCCGTTTTCATTTATGGTCATCTTATTTTGCGGCATAACGCGATCAACAAAACCGGATCCTTCCCGATTCATTTTACACTAGCCCCTGTAGGAAAGGCGTCTATCGTTCTGCCGGGGTCGACTCACCCTAGCCGTTGGCGGGATGATCGAAGCCGAGCCATGGGCCCATCCCGCGTCAATGGATTGGCGTATAGCTGTGACGCCGTTCCGTTGGGCAGGAACAACCGGTCATTCGCAGAAAACGTGGTACACCCCGCTCCCTCACCCGGGAATCCCTGACAAAATAATCCGTGTATTTTCTTAATTTCGTTGACCACCGATATATATATCCATACATATCGAAGATTTGGAAAAATATTTACATTTGAGCAACCTAATCTCCAAACCCTGTGAAGCTAGTTATCACGGCAGCGCTTGCACTTTTGTCCGTTCACGCCTTTTCGCAAGATCAGAAAGACTCCTTAACCACACGTCAATTGGATGAAGTGGTGGTTACCGGCTCCCGGTCGCTCGAGGATATCTACAAGTCGCCGGTGACGGTCGAAAAGACCACGCGCAAAGCCTTTCAGCAGTCTCCGGCCCCTTCTTTTTTTGATGGACTGGATTTTATCAAGGGGGTCCAATTGATCACCCCAAGCCTGGGGTTTAAGGTGATCAACACACGGGGTTTTGCCAATACCACCAATGTGCGCTTCGTACAGCTGGTGGACGGGACCGACGTCCAGGCGCCGCACATCGGGGCGCCCATCGCCAACATGATGGGACCAAGCGACTTGGATCTCGAGAGCACCGAAATTGTTCCGGGGGTAGCCTCGGCACTTTATGGAATGAACGCCATCAACGGCTTGGCCAACTTCACCTCGCTCGATCCTTTTCAAAACACAGGGCTGAGCATTCAGCAAAAGGTGGGCGTCAACAACGCATCGCCGTCCGATGGAAATAAACTTTTTTCCGAAACGGCGCTTCGCTGGGCACAAAAGACATCGGATCGCTTCGCTTACAAAATCAATGGAACCTATATGCGGGGCTATGATTTTGTCGCTAACAATCTAACCGACCTCAACCCCAACGCAAATGCCACCACAGGACTGCTGGGTGCCGACAACCCCGCCGTCGACCCCGTCAACGCTTATGGCAACGAATCGTCCGACAGGCGAACCATCAACCTCAATGGGAAGAATTATGTTGTGGCGCGAACCGGTTATCTCGAAAAAGAGGTCGTTGACTACACCTTGAAAAATATAAAGGCGGATGCCACATTGGTTTATAAGATTCGTCCCCAGTCAAGATTGTCGTATACGTATCGCTTTGCAGACATCAACAACGTTTATCAGCGGGCGAATCGCTTCCGGCTCGAAGATTACATTCTCCAGCAGCATGCGCTCACCTACCAGGACGCCAACCTCCTGGCCCATGCCTATGTGAACATCGAGAACACCGGAAAGTCTTACAACGCCCGGTCAATGGCGGAGAATATCGATCGCACATTCAAGCCCGACAATCAATGGTACACCGACTATTCCAACCGTTTCACCTCGGCCGTCAATGCAGGCTCCACCGTGGCCGAAGCCCATCACCTCGCCCGCGCCACGGCCGATCAGGGCAGGCCGGTGCCCGGAACGGAAGAGTTTTCCAATATGATCAGCCAGCTACGCAACATCAACAACTGGGACTATGGTGCGGCGCTCCGCGTAAAGTCACAAATGTATCATGGCGACATCCAGTATGATCTATCGGGTGTGGTCAGGAATTATATTCATTTATTGACGGGTGGCGACTATCGTTCATACGTGATCGTACCCGACGGCAATTATTTTATCAACCCGGAAGAGCCGGGCAAGAACCTGGTGTATTATAAATATGGCGCGTTTGTGGAAGCGACCAAAACGATATGGAACGACAAACTAAAAATAGGCGCGACCCTGCGTGCAGATAAAAATCAATACTATGATGTGAAATGGAATCCGCGCTTTACGGTCGTGTATTCGCCCGGGCCTAATCAAAGTTTCCGGTTTTCTTTTCAGAGCGGGTTCCGCTTTCCGAGTGTGTTTGAAGCCTTTTCCAACATCAACAGCGGTGGCGTGAAAAGGGTGGGTGGCCTGCCCGTGATGTCGCACGGCATTTTCGAGAACTCCTACCTGCGGGCGTCGGTCGATGCCTTTCAGGCGGCCGTTACCAAGGATGTGAATACCAATGGCACTTCCGTGAACCAGGCCATCGTGAACAACCAGGGGCTGCTAAAAAAGAATGCCTATACCTACCTTCAGCCGGAACACATTCAATCGTTCGAAGCGGGATACCGGGGAGTCTTATTCAAAAATCTGAAAGCAGATATCGATGTGTATTTCAATCAATACAATGACTTTATCGCGCAGGTGGAAGTGAATGTTCCCAAAACCACGATAGCCGATTCCATCCCCTACTACATGAACAAAAAAACGGGCCAGGACAAATACCGCATGTGGACCAACTCGATGACCGTGGCCTACAACTATGGATCAAGCGTTGGATTGTCGTATAAATTTTATAAAGAATTTGTGGCCAGCGGAAACGTGACGTATGCCGTATTGCAACACCGGACCAGCGGCGATGGATTGGAAGATGGATTCAATACACCAAAATGGATGTACAATGTATCGATCGGCAATAGCCAGTTGTTCAATCGCGTGGGTGTGATGCTCAACTACCGCTGGCAAACCGCTTATTACTGGCAATCCTTCCTGGTGAACGGAAACGTGCCTTCTTTTGGAACACTCAACGCCCAAGTGAACTGGAAGATGCTGGGTGTGACCTGGAAATGTGGTGCAACCAATCTCACCAATACGCATTACTATTCTTACTTAGGAGGGCCTTCTATCGGAGGGATGTATTATGTCAGCCTGACGTATGGGCTTAAATGAGGGAGCCGTTTTCAAAGGTGTGATCGCCACTTCGACAGCTCATTTCCCCATGATCTCTTTGCGATGTGCCAGGCCCCAATAATGTAATTCTTCCATCACCTTCTCGAGCGACTTTCCGTGCGCAGTAATGGTGTATTCAACCGTTGGAGGGAACGTATCATAGACCTCCCTTTTCACCAGCCGGTTCATCTCTAAAATTTTCAACTCTTTGGACAGCGTCTTGTCGGTGATGCCGGTCACTTCTTTGGATATTTCTTTAAATCGTTTGGCGCCCGCCTGTAGTGAAAACAGGATCAATAACTTCCATCTTCCTTCCAGGGCCTCTAAAGCGTCCCGGATGGAGAGCATATTCTTCGGACATCCGCCTTTGGTCAGCATGGCTTGTCTTCGTTGTGTGTACTTCACTATCCCATTGGCAAGATACTATCCAATGGGATAGCGCTTTCCAACGGAAAGCAAATGTACCTACTTTGGCCCATCCTAAAAACGGACCACAGTATGACAACAACAAAAAACTCAAAAGCTCTTCACCTTGCCCTTTGGGCAGTCCAACTTCTTCTGGCGGCCACCCTGGTGTGGGCCGGTGCCCTGAAATTGTTTCAGCCTACAAAACAACTGTCTGCGATGTGGCCGTGGACAGGCCAGATTCCTTCAGCATTCGTAAAATTGACCGGGTTGGTGGACGTGCTCGGCGCTGCAGGGTTAACCCTGCCATCCGCGCTTCGCGTGCAACCTAAACTCACACCCCTGGCTGCGCTTGGGCTTATTGCCCTGATGGTGTGTGCAAGCGTTTTTCACGTTGTTAGAGGAGAAGCCTCGGTGATCGGGGTGAATATTGTCTTTGCGGGAATGGCCGCTTTTGTCGCGTGGGGCAGGTTTAGGAGGGTGCCGATAGCGTCAAAATAAAACAACCTGGTCATCCGCTCACCAATAAACCTCCGTAGGTTCCTGATATCCAAATTGACGTTTTAAACAAAGCAACATGACGTTCTAAACAAAATGCCTCCGTTATATGGCCTTTACCTTTGTTTAAAATTAATATCAATATGAAAGACCACACTAATGGAACGCTTCAGAAACCGATTCATTCAGGGTTCGATGCAAAATCAACAGTTCACGATGTCATCCAGGGGATCGACCTCAGTGGCAAGACCGCGATCGTTACAGGAGGGTATGCCGGCATAGGCCTGGAGACCGTAAAAACTTTTGCCCGGGCAGGCGCAACGATCATCGTACCCGCCCGCGACATCCAAAAGGCCGAGAACAATTTGAAAGGCATCAAAAATGTCACCGTCGAGGCAATGGATTTGATGACGCCGGCGTCGATTGACGCTTTTGCGAAAAAATTTCTTGCATTCGGTAGGGCACTTGATATCCTAGTGAACAATGCTGGCATCATGTGGGTGCCTTTGCAGCGTGACAAACGAGGTTATGAATCTCAACTTGCCACGAATCATTTAGGACATTTTCAGCTGACGGCGCGGCTTTGGTCTGCATTAAAAAAGGCCAAGGGTGCACGGGTCATTACGGTGTCTTCCTATGGTCACCAGATGGCGCCCTTTAACTTTGATGATCCCAATTTTCTGACGCGGGAATATGAAACCCTGCAAGGCTATGGGCAATCCAAGACCGCCAACAATCTTTTTAGCTTGGAGTTGGATCGTCGCGCGAAGACGTTTGGCGTAAGGGCTTTTTCGATACACCCCGGCTCCGTTTATGGCACTGACCTCGGACGGGTTGCTCCCATGGCGTTGTTTCAACAAATGGGCACACACGATGAGCATGGAAATTTGAAACCGGAAGTGGCCGCCAAACTCAAAACCGTCGAGCAGGGAGCCGCCACGTTGGTGTGGTGCGCGACCAGTCCGCAACTAAACGGCATAGGTGGTGTTTATTGCGAGAATACAGATGTTGCCGAGCTCGACCTTGGAAATATCGCGCACCACTATGATGACCCCTTGTCATTGCGCGGCGTGCAACCCTATTCCGTGGATGCCGACAACGCCAGAAAATTATGGACGCTGACTGAGGAATTGACAGGCGTTCCGTTCGCGGTGGACTGAGCGTTACGCCCATTCAAAATCGTTATCACAAGCCGAATGCTTATATTCGGCTTATTTTATTTTGCGGACCGATTGCCCGAAGACATGGACTTTGAAACAAAATACATTACGCCGGATATAAAGCTGTCGGAATACACCGGCAAGACGTTCAAAACAGAAGTGATGTTCGAGCACCATATGCTGGTTTGGTTTATCTCGGGGGAAACAAAAATCATACTGGCCGATGCAACGTACACGTTCAACGCACGCGATACGTTTCTGATACCCCGTCATCAATTGGCCACGGTGATGAACTACCCGAAAGATGGATTACCCCACAAAACCGTGGCCATGCATTTGACTACCGAACGATTGAAGGACTTTTATGCCCGGCACAAAGCCGTTGGCAAAAAGGTATCCCATTCAAAAGTATATCGCTTCATCAAACACCCTTTGCTCGAAAGCTGTCTCGCCTCGCTCATCCCCTATTTTGATCTCGGTGCCGACCTGCCCACGGACATCGCGGCCATCAAAATTGAAGAAGCCATCAGCATCTTAAGGTCCATCGACAAAAGCGTGGACGGCCTGCTGGCCGACTTTGAAGAGCCGGGCAAAATAAATCTCGCCGACTTTATGGAGCGACATTTCATGTTCAACATGACCATGGACAAGTTTGGCTATCTCACGGGCCGCAGCCTGGCCACCTTCCGGAGGGACTTTAAAAAGACCTACCACACCACACCCCAAAAATGGCTGACCGAAAAACGGCTGCAACTGGCGCATTACCAGATCGCGCAGCAAAAGCGAAAACCCATCGACGTTTATTTCGAAGTGGGCTTTGAGAACCTCTCTCATTTTTCGCATGCCTTCAAAAATCACTTTGGATATCCCCCCAACACGTTGCTCGATCGGTAGCACGCCAGGCAACGCCGTGTATGGACGATTCCCTCCCCCCACATAAGGCGATCGTTATGAGGTGCAGAGCTTTAAAAATTGCTTACTTTTGTTTGCGACAAGCCTCATGGACGCCAAAGAAATCCTAAAAACACACATTGCCAAAACGGCTCTCCTCACCGATGAGCAGTTTGACTATTTCTTTTCGCATTTCAAAAGCCAACGTTTTCATAAAGGGCAGGTCATCATTAGCAAGGGCGATATGGTCGACCATGAATACTTCGTGGTCTCGGGTTGTTTAAAATCCTTCTTTATCAACGATGAACAAAAGATGTTCATCCTGCAGTTTGCCATGTCCACGTGGTGGACCACCGACTTCAACGCGCTCTATAATCAAACCAAAGCCACCATCAACCTGGACTGCATCACCGACGCCGAGGTGCTTTCGCTTTCCAACGCCGACCGGGAAAAGGTATGCAAAGAACTTCATAGTGTAGAGCACTTCTTTCGTTGGCGAACGAACAAGGGATTTCTCGCTACGCAAAAAAGGCTGCTCTCGGTGATGAACAACAACGTGAAAGACCGGTACGAAGAGCTTTTAAAACAGTATCCCGAACTTTACAATATCGTCCCCAAAAACCTGATTGCCGCATACCTGGGTGTCTCCAGAGAAACCCTGAGCCGTCTTTACCACCCCTAAATGTGATGTAGATCACACCGGTGATGTGATCTACATCACATATGTACACGCTTCTTTTGAAAGTGATCTAGGTCACGCGACCCCCGGCGACATCCTACGTTATTTTGAGTGTCACATTTAAGACACCAAAAAATGAAAAATGAAAAATTTGAAATCGTAGGCACTCAAAGCAACATTGACTGGGTGGGCAGGAAAGTAACGGGTACGCACAACGGCACCATCGCCATTAAAAAAGGCGAACTCCTTTTGAACGACGGCAAGCTCGCCGGCGGCAAGATCATCGTCGATACCTCCGCCATTAAAATCCTGGACATCACCGACCCTGCAACCAACGCACAGTTTGCCGGCCACCTGGCTTCGGATGACTTCTTCTCGTCCGAAAAATATCCGGTGGCTGTGTTGGACATCGTCTCTGTTTCAGGAAGTCACGTGAATGGCAACCTCACCATCAAAGGCATCACGCATCCGGTTGGTTTTGACGCCGTGGTGAAGACGAATGGCAATGTGTTAACGGCCACCGGCAAGCTGGTGATCGACCGCACCAAATATGAAATGAAATTCCGCTCCGGCAATTTCTTTCAGAACCTGGGCGACACCTTGATCTATGATCATTTCGAACTGGACGTAACGGTAACCGCGAAAACTGCTAACCAAGCTGTTTTAGCATAAACAAAACAAGCCATGCCATACATCAAAATTGAAGTAACCCGCGAAGGCGTCAGCAGAGAACAAAACAAAAGCTGATCAAAGGTGTAACCGACCTGATCACGAATGTTCTCAACAAGGACCCGCAACTCACCCACGTGGTCATCCAGGAAATTGAACTGGACGATTGGGGCTTTGCCGGAGAGCAAGTGTCGGTGCTGAGAGAAAAAGGCATAACCGCGGACAAAAAATAACACCATGAAAAAGCAAACCGTGATCATTACCGGTGCCTCATCAGGTATCGGCAAAGAAGTAGCCCGCCACTTTCTGAAACATGGCGACAATGTGGTGATCAATTCGGCAACGACCGAAAAACTGGAGCTGGCTTACCACGAACTGGGCGGGGGTAAAAACCTCGCCCGGGTAGCTGGCAACGTCGGGGATAAACGCACCGGCGAAAAACTGCTGGCCACCGCTCTTGAAAAATTCGGCTCGGCCGATGTGCTGGTGAACAACGCCGGCATCTATGAGACAAGGCCGTTCCTCGAAGTGGACGAGGCTTACCTGGACCGGTTTCTGAACACAAACCTGAAAGGCACTTTTTTCACTACGCAGGCGATCCTTCCTCAAATGCTGAAACAGCATGGCGGCGTTGTGATCAATGTCGGCACGCCGCTTGTAAACCACGCGCTGGGTGGCGCTCCTTCCACGGCGCCGGTTGCTTCGAAGGGAGCGATCCATGCCCTCACCTTGCAACTGGCGGCTGAATTCGGCAAACAAAACATCCGGGTCAACACCATTGCACCGGGTGTGATCCGCACCCCTATGCACGGTGAGGGAGCCGATCAAAGCGCAGGGTTGCACTTGCTGAACCGGATCGGTGAAGTGGAAGACATCGCCCAAATGGTCTTTGCCGTGGCCAGAAACAACTTCCTCAACGGAGCCATCATCAACGTCGACGGTGGCATGGGAGCGGGACACCATCTGCATTGAAAATATGAAAACCTTTTTCCTAACCGCTTTTTTGACGGGCGCTTTGCTGGTCTCAAAAGCACAACATTCAAAGAACATGGAAACCACAAAACAAGATTCAGCGGCCATCACGCAGGCCCTGGAAACGTATTACTTCAAAGGCCTCTACGAAGGTGATGTCGAAGCCTTGAAAAAAATCTTGAACCCCGGCACCTTGCTGTTCGGGGACGTGAAAGGACAACCCTACGCCAAGACACTCGACGTGTACCTGGATGGTGTGAAGAACCG
>CBIHQM010000032.1:0-26955 GCA_966211885.1 uncultured Chryseolinea sp. | reverse complement strand
AAGCCATGTTTTAGAAATCATGCACGCGTGTTACCGCATTATTTGCTTTTGCTCTTTTTCTTTTGTTGACCCGGTGCAGAAGGCTTTGCCGACTGGCTGCCCGTCGCCTTTTTAGCTTGACCAGGGGGCACTTTGCCATTTGGAGTTTGTTTGACTTGTGTGGTATGTGTGGCGACTACACAGGATTGAAAAGTGAAGATCAGGAACGCGCAAAGCAGGAAGCGCGTGAGGTGTTTCGTTGAGATAGAGAACATTCGTCGTCAGGTTAATATAAGGCTCCAAAAAATAAGGACGCAATATATAAAGGGTCAACGAGAGAGGTAACCTCCGGCCGATGATCTTCCCCTTCCGTTGTGACATTTTCTTACATGGTCCCACTGAGCCGCACCGCTAGATTTTTGAGCCCTATGAGTTAGTCGGGGCTTGACATTACGCTAATTCTGCTTCTGATTCGATTGTGGGAGATCGACCGGCCGATTGTCGGGAATTTACAACAATCGGGGATGTGGTTTTTTGTTGGTTTACCATCAAAAACAATACAACCGGCTATGGAAAAGAAGTATGAAAACGCGGGCTATTTTATGCTCCTGCTCTTCCCTTTGACCTTTGCGGGATTTTATGCGAGCTATTTCTCACAGGTCCCGAACTTTAACGCGAACATTCGCCTGGCACATCATTTTCATGGCATCGTAGCAACGCTCTGGCTCGCGCTGCTGGTGACGCAGTCGTTTTTGATGCGCTATAAGAAAGTGACCCTGCACCGGGTTGTGGGCAAGTTGTCTTATGTTGTATTCGCTTTATTGATCGTTTCCTTTTTTCCGTTGCTCCGCAGGGATGACGTGAATTTTTTTGCGCTGGCCGACATGGCGGGGTTGATTATTTTTTACACGCTGGGCATCGTTCATAAAAAAGAGCCCGGTAAACACATGCGCTATATGATCGCGGTAGCCCTCGTGTTTATTGATCCGGCGCTAGGACGACTGGTTTTCCAGGTTGCCAGCAGGCTGGGCCATTATACGCCGGCGATGCATCACATCACGTTGGCAACCCTATCGCTGATCCTGGTGGCGCTTATCCTTTTTGATCGGGCCAACCACCGGAATTACCAACCGTACCTTGTCGCATTGAGTTTTTGTGTGGTCTATCAAATCACTTTTCAGGTGATTTACCTTTAGGTCAGGATGCAGGTTCGTTTTTCCGCGCCGGCTATAAACAAAGTTTTGATTCTCTGGTCAAACCGGTATCTTGCGCCACTGATTTCTGCTATGATCCGTTTTAGAATCGTTTTCCCGCTTTTCATTTTGTGTGTATTTTCTTTTCTCTCCGCCTGCCAACACGAGCCGGATGAGCTTTCGGAACCAGAGACTATTTTGACCTTACAGGTTGCCCCTGAAGCTTACATGGGGGGCGAGAACTGGATTTTTGCCACCAATGACAATGGCGACGTGCTGGACGTGAAGCCGTTTGCTGTTGATGAAACGGTAACCCTGTCGAGCGCCAAGCGGGTGGACAAGATCAACGTCACTTTTTTCAAGACCGCTTTGGATCGCGGCATGAGGTATACCACCTTCACGACCTATTCCGCGATAGCGAAAGGCACAACGTGGAGTATGGGGGCTTCCGTGTACTTCGACCCTCAACCGGTAGGCGTGGCCACGTTCAAAGTGTCGGACTACGAGGGACTTCCGAGTATGCTTAAATTTTCAAATAGCGAATGGTATTATTCGAATGATTCTAGCGTAACTAGTGGCGATGAATTAGTGGTAGGCGTTCCCCTGCGCAAGGCGGGTGATGTGCTGTTGTCGGGCTACCGTTCGGGGGTGCCGGTTTACAATTGGGCAAAGGGAGTCCAGGTCGGCGATGTCGTTGAACGCAATTTCCTAACCGATTTTGAGGCATTCCCCCACCAGGTCAAATTGGATTTTGAAGGAGCCAGTGCTGGTACCGTTGTCGGGAGGACTTTGGAGAACCCTTACGGGACTGTGCTGATCAGCAGCAACGACGTGCTTGGAACGAAATTGCAAACGGATTCTCCCGTCATCGGCTATGTCGATGGATTCGACTCGTATGAAATCTCGGTTTGGAATACGCAGACGAATGGAGCGGTGAACTATTATCACGTTGGGCGTCCCGATTTGTCGTTCTCTATCCTGACGTTCACCTTTTCGGCGAACAACACCGATATGCTTGATTTTTCGTTCAACTTCTCGCTGCCGCACACCTATTATAGTGCAAACTGGAGATATTACGATGGCATGCAGTTTGCCGAGTGGATAGCAACGGCCCCTTCCGGCCAGGCGCCAAAAGGATTTGCTATTCCCAATGAGATAGCGGCAAAATATGGCGCACTCGATCTGGGTAAGTTTGAGTATAGGGGCGTGCGCTTCAAGCAGGTTATTGAAGGTAAATCAAAATCATATCCGGAAGCCGTGTCACGGATCGTAGCAAATAAAACAGACGGTGATCAGACGTATTATGATTACGTTCCATGGTAGGGCGTGAAATGAAGTAGAGCACCAAACGCATTTGCGTTATAAATTTTTCCATATGAATCATTTAAAAAGCGTTGTCTTTCTTTCCTTGTTGGTGGCCGTTTTGTTTGGGTGTGATAAGGAAAAAGAAAATAGTGAACCCACGACTATTTTGACCGTGCAGGTAGACGCCGGCTACCTAGGGACTTGGGACAGTTGGGTAATTGTCTCCGACCTCAACGGCGAGCTTTTGGATGCGAAACCATATGCGGCTGGCCAGACCGTTTCACTCGCTACGACGAAGGCAGTGGACAAGATGAACGTAACCTTTCTAGGATACGATCCTAACCAGGAGGTAGGTGCTTCTTTTGATACGTATACCGGCATTGCAAAAGGGACCACCTTGCATTTTTCGGCATCGCCAGCGGAGCCGACGACGGAAAGCAACGCCACATTCAAGATTCGGAACTATACCCAGACGGGCCTCGTTTTTTCTAACGGCTCCAGCAATTACATCTCCCAGAGTTCTTTCAACGGCGTTGAATTGGATGTAGACTTTACATTTTTCAGCTCGCCGTCCGATATTCTGATGTGCCATTATCGCGAGGGCGTGCCCGTATACAACATGATCAAAGGCGTTGTGGATGGTGACGTTTTTGAACTTGATTTTGCCACTGATTTTATTCCTGTACCACATCAGTTTCCATTGGATTTTGACGGAAAGAATATGGGTTGGATCATGGGGACGGACGCTACCCGAAAGCGCTATTGGGAGATCATCAACACGGCCCGGCTCGTCGGCACAGGCTACAGCACCGACCATCCCACACTCGGCTACATCGACGGATTTGATGCGTACCTCATGTCGGTAAGCAATAGCGGCGCCAATGGATCGGTGTACTACAGTAAGCAAGGCGCGATCAATTCGTCACCGGCCATTCCTTCCTTTATTTTTTCATTGACGAATAGTGATATGCGAGCATTGTCATTCAGTTTTTCCGAGGACTATACGTACTATCGTGCATCCTGGTCAGATGGCCTCCATGCAAACTGGGTTATTCATGCGCCGAAGGGTGTCGTCGTGCAGAGCTTGACGGCTCTTCCGGCAGAACTTGCGGCGAAATTTTCCAATCTCGATCTGAAAAAACTGTCTTTCGCAGGCATAAGTTTCACAAAGGTGGTTGAGGGAAAGACGTATTTGGAAACCGTACCCGGCGTGTCTCCCGGCGATCCTCCAACGTTTGAGCACTATATCTACACGCCAAATTAAGGGAAGGCGATCGATCAGAAATGCGGTGTTTGCATTCCGGGGATCGAGCGGATACCTGAATTTACTTTTGAATTTTCTCTAGTTTTAGACTACCTTAGTTGCCGTACCGATTGGGTTATCTAATCTAAAAACGTCTATGAATCCCTCCAGAATCGCCTCCCTGCTTTTTGTTTCGTATGCCGGCGCTGTTCTTCTCGGCTGCCACAAAGAAGACGAGCCCATTGCGCCACAGGCCATCCTAACCCTGCAGGTGGATAAAGGCTATGACGTGTATGCCGACAAATGGGTTTTTGCGTCGGACGAAAATGGCGAGATCCTGGATGTGCAGCCGTATACCGATGGGCAGACCGTTACGCTGATGAGCGAGAAACATCCCGATAAGATCAATGTGACTTTTTTCGGCCACAACGTATACGCAACGGAAAACACACAGTTGGGCTTTGCCACATGGGCCGGCGTGGCCAGTGGGACGACGGTCCATTTTAAATTGGTAACAGTCGACGGTCCGGCCCTTACTGAAAAGGGCGAAGCGACCATTAAAGTTTCAAATTATACAGGGGCTAATCTCATCACGATAGCCAATGGCTATGGCTTTAGCTATGGTGGTTCTTTGAGCAATGGCAACATGGAGATCGATCTTTCATTTTACGGCGCGCCGTCCGACATTTTGCTGTATGGCTGGCGGTCGGGGGTGCCGGTATATTACCTGGCGCCTGGCGTCAAGTCGAACGATGTCATCGAGCGTGATTATATGACCGACTTCACACCGTATCCTCACCAGCTCCAATTGAATTTTCCAGGATCAAATACAGCCACCATTCAGGGGTATGATGCCAAGAAGTCGCTCGCCATTACGTTGATGGATACCGCCTGGCCTAACCAGGGCGACCACCCCGTGATCGGCTATCTCGACGGCTATGATTCCTACGACATGACGGTGACCAACACGCAGGAAGACGGGGCTGTGACCTATCATCAAAAAGGTGCCATCGACTTTACCTTCGACATGCCCACGTTCAACTTTTCGCTCACCAACAACGACATCCAGAATTTCTCATTCGATTTTTCGCACGACTACACCTATCACACCGCCGTCTGGCAACACTTCGAAGGAATGGAATACACGGCGTGGACCGTAAACGCACCTCCGGGCTATGCGGTGAAAGGTTTGTCTATCCCTTCTGAAATTCTGGCCAAGTATCCTCAGCTGGATATGAGCAAACTTGCCTATGGCAGCCTGAAATTTACCGAGGTCATCAAGGGCCAGTCGTATGAGGAGTTTGTGCGGGGCGGGTTCAATATGAATGCTGACGACACGGCTGAGGGGTATGTTTATTGGGTGAAGTGAGTGGCCGGTCGTATCCTGAAAGAATGCCGGGCATGGCTGTTGTGGAATCGGAAAATTCGTTGGAATATTGCGTTTATATGCCCAAGAATGATGTCAAAAATAGTGATCAGGGTGTTAAAGATCGGAGTTTGTTGATATGAGCCATTTTAGAATTGTTGCGCTTCTTTTCATTTTGTTTACTATTCTGTGTAGTTGTCAGGATGACGACAGTAGTGAAGAACTTAGCGAGCCGCGAACCATTTTCGTTATGTCGGCGGATGCGGGCTATGACCCGGAAGGCGACAACTGGGTTTTCGCGACTGCTCCAGATGGCGAATTATTAGGCGTAGCGCCGTATACCCCGGAGGTGGTTGTTTACTTCACAAGCAAGCGTAAGTTGGAAACGATCAATATCACATTCTTTAAATATTGGGGAAGCCTCGTAGGCGCCACAAACGAAAAATATACTTCTTTTACTACCTATGCCGACATTCCCGTAGGAACTGGTCTGACGTTGAAGGCGTCCCCAAGAATACCGGGTGGTGTTGCAGACGCTAATTTTACGCTTGCAAATTTCAACGACGCCGCCATACAATTTTCGAATGGCTATCCATACGGTGCTAGCGGAACCGAATTCAATGGAGTGTTTAGTACAAAAATCTCTTTTCGCGGCGGTGCGCCTTCTGATTTCCTCATCTCGGGATATCGCTCTCAAGTCCCTGTATACAACTGGGCTAGGGGCGTCAGGGCTGGCGATGAGATCTATCGCAATTTCGCAACGGATTTTACTCCATTCCCGCACCAACTCACATTGAATTTTGAGGGAAAGAACGACGCACTTATTAAGGGTGTCGACAAGGACAATAATAAAGTCATTACATTGCTAGACACGGATGTACTATCGGGAAACGGCGGCCAGCCGGGTGATCATCCCGTGATCGGCTACCTTGACGACTTCGATTCTTACGAGACAACGGTCACCAACACGAAGGCGAATGGATTGGTCATCTATAACAGAGTCGGCACTTTTAATCCTTCATTTTCGATCCCACCGTTCACGTTTTCCATAAATAAAAGCGACCTGCAAGACTACTCCTTCAACTTTTCGGAGAATTATTCCTATTATAATGCCATATGGGAATATGATGAAGCACCGGAATACACTTGGTGGAGCATCAATGCCCCCTCAGGCACGACCGTAAAAGGATTGACTGTGCCCGACGAAATCGCAGTACGGTATCCAAAAATCAAAATGAGCAATTTTAAATATTCGCTTGTTAGATTCACCAAGGCCGTCAGTGGACGACCTTATTTGGAAACTGTGCCTGGCATGGTTGGCGATAGATCTCAAACCTGGGAAAGTTATACTTACCGACCCTATTGAGGCGTAACTTAAAGGAATTGATTTCTAGGGGAATTGAAAGGAATAACGGTAGGGCTGAACCCCAGGATAACGCCATATTTTCTGATTTAGGTCACGCGGTCACGGTTTTGCCGGGACATAATTATCCACCCGCTTCCACGTGTCCCGCTCAAAAGCCAACACCTGGCTCACCTTGCCGGATGCATCCTTGCTGAACTTTAAGGGGAACGGGCGCTGCAGGTTAAAAAACTCCAATTCTGATTCGGCATCGAAGGTTATTTCGCGCCCATCCCAAAGCTGCTTCAGAATGAGTTGATTGTTTTTTGATGTGAATTGTAAGTGCAGTTCTTTGTTGCCTTCTAATTCGTAGTAACCTTCCAGTGCCTTCAACTGTGCGGGCTGGAGTGTCACGATCTTTTTGACCTTACCACCGTAGTTGCCCTGCCAGCCATACACGGTGGCCACGCTGTTGACGAGTTCTTGGAGGATGCCATCGCTCTCGGAATTCACCATGATGGCCACACCGTTGCCGCTCTCTACGCCGCCCATGTACACACAGCGAAAGCCGACGTTGGCGCCGCCGTGTTCAAAGAAAAGATCGGTGCCTCTTTGGCTCACGAAGACGCCCAGGCCGGCGGCGTCGCGCACGGGCGTGAGCCTGAGTTTGGTGAAGGCTGTTGAAAGGACCTTGCTCGATTTTCCATTCCACGAAAGCTGTGTTTCGATAATGTATTTGGCCAGGTCGGTCGGGTTGGTCCACAGGCCGGCGGCGGCCTGTTCGGGGTGGATGCGGTATTTGTTTTGTAGTTCCTGGCCGTCGCTCATATAGCCGGTGGCCAGCGATGCTTTGCGCGTGGAGGGCGGGGGTTGGGTGTAGAAGCTGTAGGTCATGCCGAGGGGTTGCAGCACATTGCGCCACATGTATTGATCGTAGGGAACCTGGGTGACATCGGTGACGATGCACTGCGAAATGGTGGTGCCGCCTCCTGAGTACTCCACGCGAAGCCCGGGCTCGAACATCGAGCGGACCGCTTCGGAGTTGGCGGGCTTTTTCCCATCGAGAATTTCAGGAAGGGTGGGCAAGGGTTCGCCGGGCACGTAGCCGCCAAAGCCATGGACCGTTAGCCCGGCCGTGTGCGACAAGAGGTTGGTGATGGTGATCCGCTTTTTCTTCGACAGTGAGTCGTAGGGAAATTTCCAGCTGGTCAGGTAGGTGTTGATGTCGGCGTTGAGATCGATCTTGCCCGCTTGGGCGAGCTTCAACACGCCCACGCCATTGAGCGACTTGCTGATGGACGCGGCCTGGAATACGGTCTCGGTGGTTGCCTTCCGGTGTTCGGCTTCATCGGCCCAGCCATAGGCTTTTGCCCAGTCCAATGTATAGTCTTTGATCACGGCTATGCTCAGGCCCTTGATGTGATAGAACTTCATGCGTTCTTCGAGCGTCCATTTCTTCTGGCCTTCCAACACCACGGCCCCGGCCAGGCTTTCTTCCACTTGCTCGATGCGAGTCTGTACGTCGGGTGGGGTCCGGGTTGTTTGCGCGCAGGAGGATGCGACAATGGCCAGGAGGCATGCGATGAGGGTGAGGGGTTTCATAGGGTGTTTTTTGTTACGGTCGAGATGTGCATATCAACTATTCAGCCAGCTTTCCCAAGGTTTAATTTAGGCGCATACGCGGGGATTCCAACCGGCGTTGAATCCCTTACCGAACATTTTCATCCGTGGGCGGACAGTGCAGATGCGTGGGATGACAATTCATGAGCCTGCCAAATACGGGACGTAGACCCACCGGGCTTCTCGCAGAGGATAAAAAAAATTCCTATCTTTGCGATGCTGTAATCTTCAACGATTTTTCCCATGAGCATTTTCGGCTTCCTCATCCTGGTCGGTATCGGAGTATTCCTCTACAAAACTTATTTCAGCAGCAACACCTACGAAACGAAAGACGAACGCTACAACGCGGAGCGCAACAAAAGACAACAGGAATTGGATCGCCTGCTAGACAAGATTGCCAACCGGGGCATGGACAGTCTCAGTGAACAGGAGCGACGTCGCCTGGATGAACTTTCAGGGAAGCGATGATAATTTTCAGGGGCCAGAAGCTATCGAAATGTTAACGTCTATTCACTATAGTTCATAAAAACTTGATTAGCTAAACCAGGGCACCGTATCGAAATTCGGTGCTCATCAAAAAACACGTTTAGCTATGAAGACAAGAACATCTCATCTCAGGCGTAATTCGCCTTTCCATCCAGTTCATGTGCGCGGTAACTTTCCAGGAAAGTTTTGTGTGGCTCTTGCAGCCTTTGTTGTTTGCCTTTGTGCCCTGCCCGCTGCAGGTCAGGAATATCAATGGTTCCGGCAACTGTCGGGAACCGGTGTCAACAATTCCGTTGGCAACGATGTGGTGACAGACGCGAGTGGCAATTCGTATGTTGTGGGAAAATTTGGAGGTACGGTCAATTTTGGCGGGTCGAACACGCTGGTGTCGCACAGTCCCACGGGTGACATCTTCTTTGCCAAGTACGATGTCAATGGCAATGCGGTTTTGGTCCGGGGTGTTGGTGCATCCAACGCCACGTGTCATGCCACGGGGGCGGCCATCTTTAAAGATGCGTCCAACAATGTCTTCTTATATATCTCCGGATATTTTTCTGGGAGCCAGGGCACTAATGTTACGGTGGACTTCAGTCCCAATCTCCCCGGCGGTGAACTCACCACGGCCGACACAAATGGCGATGCGTTTGTGGTGAAATACAATCTAAACCTGATCGGCCCTGGCAGCACGGGCTTTGTTTGGGCAACGCGCATTCCTAACACCGGTGGCGACTTTGCTTCCGGTGGTAAGGTAGCGGTGGATGGCGTTGGTGATGCATACCACGTGAACACCGTTCAGCCCGCGGGCGGTTTTTTGCGGAAGCTCACATCGTCTGCCGGTACCATATCGTGGTCAAATAATATCACGCCAGCGGGAGGGGGTGCCAACAATGTGGTTGTTCAGCAAAATGTGGTTCATGTTTGCGGTGCTGGTTTGGGAAGCCCGGGCCGCCCGGTAGCGTGGTACAACACCAGCGGCACCTTGCTGGGTAGTGTGGGCGCCACGAGCCGTAACTTCCTCAGCCTGGCCGTGAGCAGCAGTGGATCGCGCATTTTTGGTGGCGGCCAGACGGGAAATGTAGCTAACCCTTATGAAGTAGCCATCGAGGCTTTTGATAAGACCAACGTCAACCCGGTGTGGTCCAAGAATTTTACCTCCGGCATCAGCGGCCTGTCCATTGACGTTGCTGTCGATGAGACCGTCGGCGACCTGATGGTCGCGGGATGGTTCAAGGGCACGGTGAACTTTAATAACCCCGGCAGTTATACGTCCAATCTTACTTCCTCCGGCAGCGGCGTGCACGACAATATTTTTGTTGCGCGCTACTTCGCCAGTTCGGGTAATGTGGAGTGGGTGAAGAACAATACCAGCAATTCGTCTAACGGACAATCTGCTCCGCTGGCACTGGCTTGTGCCAACCAATCCGTATACGTGCTCAGTTTTCTTGCCTCCCGGACGATCAACGCCAGCTTTTGTGGCGCTGCGCGAAATGTGGTAGCAGACAATACCAACAACGGTGTATTGATAAAATATACGCAACGGCTCTGGCCTTCCAACGGTGTTAGCGGAAGCTCCAGCACGTTCCCTGGCGACCCCGAAGATTACACCACCATCGGAAGCTTGCCGGCGGCAAAGTCGTATAACTGGTTCTATCCCCCCAACTGGATCATCACCCGCGACGACCACACGAGCAGCATTTTTGTGCACCCGGAAAGCAGCGGTAGTGTGGCAGTGCAAGTGGTCTATGAGTGCGGCACAAGCTCACTGGCTTCGTTGTTCGTCACGGTGAGCGGGTCGGGTGGTGGCGGTCACAAGCTTGCCACGGTCTATCCCAATCCTACCAGCGAGACCCTCACGGTCGACTTGCAGAATGTCGACGCGCCGGCCACGGCCCAACTCATCGATGGAAGCGGCAACATTGTGCAAGAGAAAAATTTCGACCCTTCAGCATCAGCGCGGAGCCTCACGTTTGAAGTTTCGAATGTGCCGACAGGGCAATATTTTCTGCACTTGAACAGCAAGGGACGTGTGCTCCAGGAACATGTGAGTATTAAGCATTGACGTTAAGGGGCATGTAAAGGAGTGACGTTAAGAAATTGTGATGAAGAAATGATGATGATGAATTTTTTAAGTGTCGGCTCCTGTGAGAGATCGAACCATTACCGAATTTCTGCTATAAAAAATATGTGGTCCATCTTTTGTGCGCATCGAATAACTGCCATTATGATCGTGCGCGCATCGCTTCACGGCAGCATTGTCAAGTCTCAAAAAGCATGCCCTACTAAAGTGAGAATTGTGTTTGCTGTTCCGATCTAATTTTCCAATTTCGAACCCCAGAGCCCATCTGACTGCATCACCGCAGTGGGATGGGCTCTTTGCGTTTAAATGTTTGTGTTCGGAGTAATCACCTAAATTCAAAAAACATGAAAGTACACTTGAGCAATCAGAGAGAGCACCAGAGTACTGAGAACGCTTTCGCTTTCAGAATTGAGATGAGTCCTGAGGAGTTCAGGATCAAGGAAACGCCTTTTGGCGTGCGGTTTGAATACAGCAAAGAGTTTAAGAGTATGAACGAACCCGGCACACCGGCCTTGCCTTCGAAGATTGTGAACGTGGCCTTGCCGGGCAACGCCAGCAGTCTGAAACTGGAGACCACCGTGGAGTCGTCAAAGAAACTTTTTAAAAAGCCCGTGTTCGTCATGCCTGTGCAAGACCTGCAGGTGGCGTCGGCACGCGAGAACTTTCGCGTTGAGAAGCAGCGGATGGAATCCATCAATCGCGCCGTCGAACAACTGGAGCAAGAGCCGCGGGCCATCCCTTTTTCGCATGGCGCCATGCCCGACCCCAAAGTGTACAATGAATTTTTAAGCAAGCCTGTTCCTGTTGCCGAACTGCTGCACACCACGCTGGCGGGCAACAACCTGATTGCCGCCATTCGCGTGAACCCCATCACGATCGGTTCCGATTTTATTCCCGTGTTGAACGAGGTGATCGACCTGGTGATCACCTACAAGATCCAGCGATCGGAAAAGATCGACCGCAAGACCACCATTCGCTCGCTGTCGCCGAACAAAGCCATTCAGCAGAGCCTGGTCGATCAGCTCAAGGAAACCGTGATCAATCCCCGCGAGGTCATCGACATTACGCACATTCCCTGGTTTGTGTTTGGTCAATACGACTACATTGTCGTCACCGACAACAAGCGATGGAACAGCGAAACCATGGAGCCGTCGACGGCGGTGGGCGACATGGTGACGGCCTTTGGCAAACTGGTTGACTGGAAACGCGAAAAAGGTCTGAAGGCCCGCGTGGTCACCATCACCGACATTATGAACGGCGTCTATGGCAACTTCAAGACCGGCGCAATCGATCTGCAGGAAGTGATCCGCAATTTCATGAAACATGCACACTCCGCCTGGGGCGTCACCTGGTGTCTGCTTGGCGGCGACATCGAGATCGTGCCCGTGCGCCTGGCCGCGGGCGAATGCCGTGGCGATGTGACCGAGCAAACCGCCAACAATCCGCCTCACGACAACGAAGCTTCCTGGACGGGAACGTTCACCAAGATCAAAGCCGTTTCGCTGGGCGAATGGTTTAGCGTGAACGACAGCTATCTGAAACTCACCAACAAGACCACCGGCAGACTGATCCCCAAAAAAGCGCCGTTGAATCATCTCACCATCCATCCGCTCGAAAACGTCCGCATCAACGGACTCATCCATTTGCCGATCGATTTCTTTGAAACGACCGCACAATTCCAACACCGGCTGGGCTGGTATTTTTGCACGGACGAAACGTACACTACCTATTCATCCACACCGACCAACTTTGTGCGGGTGGATGGCGATGCGTCCATCATTCATGCGCCGCTGCGTTTCCACTACACCTGGAATACCATTCCCACCGATTTCTACTACGCCAGTCTTTTCGGACCGAACTATGGCATCGCCGGCAAACACGACTGGGACGCCAACAACAACCGGCTGTATGGACAACACGAGTATACCAGCGACTTTGACCCGGTGAACTGGCACGCCGACATCATGGTGGGCCGCGCCCCGGCGTCGACGCCTGCGGAAGCGGAAGTTTTTGTAGACAAAGTTATGGCCTACGAGAAATTCAGAATGGAAGACGGCACGTCGCTCGATCGGAACTACCTCGACAAGATGTTGCTGGTGTCCACCAACTGGGGAGGCCGGATCGGCTATTGGGCCAGTTCAACGAATCCGCCACCCGCCGGACAATTCTATACCGACGCCGCGCACAGCCGCGCCATTCTTCAAACGAACGCCGACTTCACGCGTGACTGGGAGTGGGAGCTGATCTCCTGGATCAACGATACCGATGTGTGGCTGATCCCTTACGATCGAAATGCTGCACCCGGTGTTCGCGGCTGGTACTATGCTTTTGGTCCCACCGATCTGCGGCCTGCTATTATAGAGTTCAATCTGCCGTGGGGTGTCCACTTCGAGTTCCCGATGATCACCAACACCATCGTGATCTATGGAAACGCGTCCGACATTGCCCCGCAGTTGTTTATCCTCGACCGCACCGAAGCCGATGGTTCCATGATGGACTCCGAAGCCTTGCGCGAACAGGTCGATGCCGAGTTGCCGCTCTTCCGGCGGTTCAATCGTCTCTATGAAGACGTCGACAGTTTGCCCATAGCCAACCGGAATGCTGCACCGGTGCAGCGGTTTACCGATGCGGCCCTCGAAACGGCACTCAACGACGGTCACCACTTCCTCAGCTTGTCGGGACATGGATCGATGGGTGGTTGTTGTGGTGTGAACAGTTGGACGGCCGGCAACGCCACCAACGGCAACAAATATTTTATTGCCTTTGCCGACTCGTGTCTCACCAACGACTATGAATATGCCGACTCCATGTCGGAGAGCCTGGTCAACAATCCACACGGTGGCGCGGTGGCCTATGTGGGGCACACGCGGTTTTCCTGGATTGGGTTGGGTGATGACTTTGAGCGGGCGTTCTTCCATGAGCTGGTGAATACGCGGCACATTGGTTTGATGCACAACAGTCGTTTGAATGTGCTGTTGACGAGTAGTCGTGGCCCGTTGGATCATTATAACAAGTGGTCGGTGCTGGCGTTGAATTTGCTGGGCGATCCGGAGATGGAAGTGCGGAAGACGAAACCGTTGATCATCATACCGCATGTTTACTTTGAACTGGAACGTTTGTATATCAAAGTATTTGAAGGTGGCTTTGCGCGGAAGCAGATCACGGACTTCCAGGTGCGCATCACCACGCAAGAGCTGTCGCAGGCGTTGGTGCCGGATGAAGATGGTAAGATCCCGTTTGAGAAGGAGTGGTTGTTGCAGGAGAGATTGATGGTGTCGATCACCGTTGATAATGGCATTCCGTATACGATGACGGGTGAGGAGATCCAGGCGCGGATGATCATGTCGAGGCAGGAGGAAGCTGCAGCGGATGTGCCGGAGGCAGAAGCTAATCCTCAGCAGGAGATCACGAAGGCGACGAGCAAGGTGACTCCGGCGGAGAGTGAGTTGTTGTTGCATTCATAATATTTGTTGATGTATGAGAAGGAGAAGCCCGGGCAGTGTGCCTGGGCTTCCTTTTTTTAAACCGCCTCACCTTCGCTAAAGCTTCGGCGAGCAAAGCCCGCTTTCGCTAAAGCTTCAGCGGGCACAGAAAGACGCCCACCTTCCCTGAAGCTTCGGCGGGCAAGCAAAGAGAGTTGTGAGAATTAGAAGTGGCTACGGTGTGGATAGTGTTTTGGAATTTTTTTCTACCTAGATTCATCTAGCAGAAAAACTGGTCACTGAAAAAATCATTTGTGAATTCGTTGCATCTTATTTTTGACCCGCCTATATTCAATCATGGTTAGCGCAGTTGTTTTGACCCGCTCAAAGAAAAATATTTTTGCTCTACCATTTTTCAGGTGCTTGATGTTTGCAAAACAAATGCGATCTATTCGCAAACACAGGAACCCTTCGATGATTTGACCGCTCGGCACACAGGCTATTGAAAATTTCTCAGGGCGGCCCGTATTGGTAGCTGTACAATTTGTATTGACACAGAACGAGTTCTCTCGATCACACTTAACTTTTTATTGACGTTTTATGATACCCGAGGCCCTCACCGTTATCGTCGGTTTGATCAACGAATTCATCTTGCCGGGACACACCGACGAACCGCTGGTGTTGTCGAACATTTCGCGGGTGAACGACGGCGACGAGTTCACGCAGAACATGAAAGACAAACTGGTGTTGTCCATTGTCAATATAGAGGAGGATCGCGTGGCCAAGTCGCCCGATAATTTTATGAAGGAGAATAACCTGATCCGCTATAAAAATCCGGCGATTCACCTGAACCTCACCTTGCTCTTTGCCGCCACGCACGACGACTACCCGAAGGCCATCGCGTTGCTGGAAAAGATCGTCCGGTTTTTTCAGATCAAGTATGTGTTCACTCCGGGCGACACACCCGAGCTGGCCACGGCGAACATGATCAACGACTTCAATGTCGAAAAGCTGATCTTCGATTGGATGAACCTGAACCTTGAACAAGTCCATCAGCTCTGGACAACGTTGGGTGGCCATTATATTCCTTCGGTCATCTTCAAGCTGCGCATGATCACCATCGACGAGCACAAGATCCAGAAAGATGCATTGCCCATCAAGGAAATCACCACCGACGTTGGACATTCATGATCGCGGACACCATTCATATCGCCTACCGGATCTTGTTCTCCCTCCAATTGGAGATGGAAGGGTATAAGGACGATCTCACTCCGTTTGTCAAGATCATCCCCGATGCGGCAACGGAAGAGCGGTTTGCTTCTTATGGCATGTTGATCAGACGGCAACGGGGTGCGTATGTGGCGTTAATCGATGTGGTGCCGGAAGGACCAGACCTTGGCAAACCAGAGATTCCCTTAAAGGATCCTGAAGTCTTCCGGTTCGAGGTGCAATTGGATGCCAGCCTGTTGAGCCGGTGTCACTTGGTGTCGTATGATTTTGTGGATCATGTCTTGTACATCTCCAACGAAGCCAACAATGTGGTGGGCACCGACGTGTTGCTCACACAGCCGTTGGCCACCTATAACAATGTGGATACCTATAAGAAAGGCTACCTGGTGAAATCCGGTGGTGCCTATTATAAGGCGATCAAGGAGAGCAGCAGTGGCGATGTGCACGTGGTGAGCGAACCCGACTATTGGAAGCTCATCCCCGACAACACCTACATCAGCCAGACCGACTTGCGCACGCGGGCGTCGTTCACCACACCGGTGAACAGCCAGACGATCATCGTGGCGGAGGTAAAGCACAGCGCGGCGTTGAACGCCAACTATCGATTGTTGGATGGGGCGTTGCGTTGCAGGGAAATCAAGTACACAACAAAACTTCTCGTTTCTATATGATTTAAGTAAGCCATAACCTTTAAAAAAACTCTCTATGTCAATGATCAATGAGTCCGCCATCAGAACGCCGGGCGTTTACACTACGGAAATTCCGTTGCTACCGCCGTCCGTTGCGCAGGTCGAAACTGCGGTTCCTGTTTTTATCGGGTATACGGAAATCGCCGAGCGCAAAGGAGAGTCCCTCTCCATGAAGCCCACCAAGATAACCTCGCTGGTCGAGTTCAGGCAATTGTTCGGTGGCCCTTTTAACATCGCGCCGGGCAACATCGAATTGAAAGTCGATCCGACCAAGAACTATACGGTGACAGAAGTTACCTATAACCGGATGTTCTACTTGTTCGACGCGTTGCGGCATTTCTTTGACAACGGTGGCGGAAAATGCTATATCGTGTCCGTGGGCAGCTACGCCGATGCCGTGGCCGCAGGCGATGAAACGCTCACGCCTCCTACGGGACTGCGCGGCGGCGTGAAGTCGGTGGAAACCTACGATGAGCCGACGCTGATCTTGTTCCCTGACGCCGTACTTTTGTCGGACACCGACTTCTTTGCCCTGCAGCAAATGGCGCTCGCTCAGTGCGCGTCCTTACAAGACCGGTTCAGCATTTTCGATCTCCGCGAAAACAACACGGGCACCACCACACCCTGGCAAACCAGTGTCGATAATTTTAAGAACCGCATCGGCATCAACGCACTCAACTATGCCGCGTGCTACACACCCTGGCTGATCAGCGCCTTTACCAAAGACATCAACTTTAATTTGCTGGATGGCCACGTGCGGGACAACACGCTCGCCGCCAACCTGATCAACTTCGAAATGATCACGGCCAACCCCGACCTGAACGGGCTGGTGACGACCATCAAGCGCAACACCCAAGACCAGACCACGGTGAACGCCCTGATCACCACGCTGCGCACGGATGGCGTGATCATCTATCCAACGATCGTGGATCGCTACAATAAATTGAAGAACGACCTCATCGTGACCAACGATGCCGGCACAGTTGCGGCCTATGATGCGCTGGTCGACTTTATAGAATTGGTAGCGGTGAGCCTGCCGCCGCTGCGGACGTCGCTGGTGAACCCGGTGGCTGTGCAATCGCTCGACGCCCTGGCGCAGAACAATGGCACGGGGTTGCGCAAATTCGTTGGCGACCTCATCGCCCTTGAACAAAACACGGACGTGGTAGCGTTGCGTGCCTTTGCCGCGGCAACGTTCACGCTATACGATCCCCCCGCTACTACCTGGCTGACGGGCACGGTGGCCTCCATCGGCGCCAGCTCCAAAGATTATTATCCGCCTGCCGTGGTCTCGGATCACGCGCGGGCCCTGACCATCTTGGGCGACCTCAATGCCATCATGACCGGATTGGACGGTTTCCTCAGCCGGCTGCTTTTGGCCGTGCAGACCTATGTGAAGATCGCGCAGGATTCGCTTTATAAATCACACCCGATTATCAGCAATCTGGTATTGTACCTGCAGCGCGAGTTGTCCAAGCTTCCTCCCTCCGGAGCGATTGCAGGCATTTATGCTTTGACGGATGCCACGCGTGGTGTTTGGAAGGCGCCGGCAAACGTGAGCCTGAATTCGGTGGTGGCGCCCTCGGTGACCATCGATGAGAAAATTCAGGACACCCTTAACGTCGACGACGTTGCCGGCAAATCGATCAACGCCATCCGCGCCTTCACGGGCAAGGGAACGTTGGTTTGGGGTGCCCGAACGCTGGATGGCAACAGCAGCGAGTGGCGCTATGTGTCGGTCAGAAGATTTTTTATCATGGTGGAAGAGTCTTCCAAAAAAGCCACCATGCCGTTTGTGTTCGAGCCTAACGACGCCAACACGTGGGTGAAGGTGCGCGCCATGCTCGAAAATTATCTGACGGTGCTCTGGCGTCAAGGGGCGTTGGCCGGTGCAAAACCGGAGCAGGCCTTCTTTGTGAAGTGCGGCCTGGGACAAACCATGACGGCGCAAGACATCCTCGACGGCAAGCTGATCATCGAGATCGGCATGGCGGCGGTGCGACCAGCCGAATTCATCATCATGCGCTTTGCACATAAGCTGCAGGAATCCTGATCGACAAACCTTCTTTAGCATTTTTTCAAAACGCCTTAAAAAAATAACTATGGCAGAATATCCTCTTCCCAAATTTCACTTCCAGGTAGAATGGGGTGGATCAAGGATCGGCTTCACAGAAGTGTCCGGCCTTGACATTACAACCGAAGTCATCGAATACCGCGACGGCGCCAGTCCCGAATACTCCAAGGTGAAGATGCCCGGGCAGCGCAAGTTCTCGAACATATCGCTCAAGCGCGGCACGTTCAAGGCCGACAATCAATTCTATGCGTGGTTCAACACCGTGAGCCTGAACACCATCGAGCGCCGCAACCTGGTGATCTCGTTGCTCAACGAGAACCACGAGCCCGTGATCGTGTGGAAGGTCAAGAACGCGTGGCCCACCAAGATCACCCCCACCGACCTCAAGGCCGATGGCAACGAAGTGGCCATCGAAAGCCTGGAGCTGGCACACGAAGGACTGACCATTCAAAACGAATAGCACATGGACCTGAACTATCCCCAAGTGGGGTTCCATTTTTTGGTGGCGTTTGAATTGTTCCCCCAATTTCCAAACGACCTGCGCTTCCAGGAAGTGTCGGGTCTCAACGTGACGATGGAGTCGGAACCGTTGAAGGAAGGGGGCGAGAACCGCTTTGTGCATCAGCTGCCGGTGCGGACCAGCTACAGCGAGCTCGTATTGAAGCGCGGAAAATTTATGGGGTCGGGCATTCTCTTTTGGTGCAAGAACGCCATCGAGAATTTTGAATTCAAGCCCACGAACATCCTCATCTCGCTGTTGAACGACGATCACCTGCCGCTCTACAATTGGTACGTCATCAATGCCATTCCCAAGCGACTGGAGATCTCCGGCTTCAATGCCGAGAGGAGCGAGGTGGTGATCGAGACGCTGGCGCTGAACTATCAGTACTTCAAATATTATGATCCTGCCAGTGCAGCCTTGGATCTGGCGGGTTCGCTTGCCGGATCGATTGGAGGTAGCATCAGCATTTAAAAAAATGAACCATGCCCGTTGAGATCAGGGAACTCCACATTAAGGTGCTCGTGCAGGGCGATTCGCCAAACGAGAGTGCTCCGACCACTTCATCCGTTTCGCCCACGAATGTGGACGCGATCGTGGCGGAATGCGTAGAGCAAGTTGTGAAGATCATCAAAGAGAAAAAAGAACGATAGCGTTATGTCTGGCGAGTTAAAAAAACTGAAGATCAAAGCCATCGAGAACGGTGTGGCCACCACCAACCCGGACTTGATGTACGATGCGCTGGTGAACCCGGAAACCTACACGGTGCGGCACCGGGTGGAATACAACCCCACGCCACCGGCAGCGGGTGCTACTGGCAAAGATCAGCAGTACAACTACACGCCACCGCCAACGCTCCAGTTCGATTTTATTTTCGATAGCACGGGTGTCATCCCCAAACCGCTTGGCGGCATTGCCGGGGCTTTGAGTGGCATTCCGATCGCCGGGGCGATAGCCGGCGCGTTGGCTGGTGGAGAAAAGTATGACCTCATCAAAGAAGTAGAGAAATTCAAGCGCGTGGTCTACGACTACAACAGCACGGCGCACGAGCCCCGCCGCTTGCAGTTGCTCTGGGGTACGTTGTTTTTTGAAGGTGTGCTCACCAGTCTCCAATTCAACTATAAACTTTTTCAACCCGATGGCACGCCCATCCGGATGGTGGCCACCGCAGCGTTTTCGGGAACGATTGAAGACGATTTGCGGGTGGCGAAAGAAAAAAGCAATTCACCCGATCTCACGCACGTTCGCGTGGTGAAACAGGGCGACACGTTGCCGCTGATGGCCTATAGGATCTACGGTGATTCTGCCTACTACCTGGAAGTTGCCCGTGTGAACAAGCTCTCCAACTTCCGGAACCTGCAACAGGGCATGAAGATCAAATTTCCACCCATCAACAAAAGTCTGAAATGAACGCCAGCAGGGTTTTGCCAACACGCCGGCCAGCCAACCTGGTCACCTTCACCATCAAAATGGATGGCGAGGCCTTGCCACGGACGTATGGCATTTTGTCGATCGTGGTCAACAAGGAGATCAACAAGGTCCCGTCGGCCATGGTGCAGATCCAGGATGGAAGTGCCGCGAGAGCAAACTTTGAAGGCAGCAACACCGAGCTGTTCATTCCCGGAAAGGAAATCGAGATCCTCACCGGCTATCAATCCGACGAGTCCACCATTTTTAAAGGGATCATCATTCAGCATGGCATAAAGATCAAAGGCAATGGCAGCACCATGCTCACGCTGGAGTGTAAAGACCTGGCAGTGAAACTCACGGTCGGAGCAAAGCATAAATATTTTGTCGACAAAAAAGACAGCGAAGCCATCGAAGACATCATCGACGCCTATGGTCTCGACAAGGATGTTGAAGCCACCACCGTGCAACACAAAGACCTCGTGCAATTCAGCGCCACCGATTGGGATTTCATGGTCGCGCGCGCCGAAGCCAATGGAAAAGTTTGCCTGGTCGACGACGGCGTGATCACGGTGAAAGCGCCCACCCTCGACGGCGACCCGGTTTTAGATCTTCTCTATGGCGGCACCATCCTCGACTTTGATGCCGCCATGGATGCACGCGATCAGTACCAAGCAGTGAAAGCCTTTGCCTGGGATCCCGCCACACAAGCCATCGTGGAGACCGACGGAACCGATCCGGCCCTCGCTGGCAACGGGAACCTCGCGCCTTCCGACCTCGCGTCGGTCATCGGGTTGGAGCACCTGGATTTGCGCAGCACGGGAATTTTGTCGCAGGAAGAATCGCAGGCCTGGGCCGATGCGCAATGGGTGAAATCACAATTGTCGAAGATCCGGGGACGCGTGGGCATCCGCGGATTTGGCGAGGTGAAACCGGGCGATCTCATCAACCTCGACGGGTTGGGCGATCGCATGAATGGAAAAGTATATGTCTCCGGCGTTCGTCATGAAATTGGCAGTGGCACCTGGAAGACCGACATCCAATTTGGCCTCTCACCCGAATGGTTCACACAAACCTACCCGGTAAATCAGCTGCCCGCTTCGGGCATGTTGCCGGCCATACAAGGGTTGCAGATCGGCGTGGTATCGCAATTGAAAGAAGATCCCGCCGGCGAAGATCGCATCCTGGTGAAGTTGCCCATCATCGACAGCGACGACACCGGCATTTGGTCGCGGGTGGCGTGTATGGATGCGGGCGATACGCGGGGAAGTTTTTTTCGTCCCGAGATCGGCGATGAAGTGGTCGTCGGCTTTCTGAACGGGGACCCGCGCCATGCGATCGTGTTGGGCGCATTGAACAGCAGTAAGAAACCTGCACCGCTCACAGCCACCGACGAGAATCACGAGAAAGGATACGTGTCGCGCAGTGGTATGAAATTGATTTTTAATGATGATAAGAAATCCATCAAGATCGAATCGTCGGCCGACCGGAGTTTTCTACTGGATGAAGACGCCGGGGTGATCAAGCTGGAGGATGGCAATGGCAACAAGATCGTTCTCAACGCCGATGGCATCACCATCGAAAGCAAGAAGAAGATCACCCTTAAGACCGACGACGACATCGAGATCCAAGGCAAGAACATAACCAACACCGCCCAGATGAGTTTCAAGGCGGACGGCAGCTCCGGTTTGGAACTCACCAGCAGTGCCGTGGCAAAATTGAAAGGTTCACTGGTGCAAATAAACTAAAACGATCATGCCTCCAGCAGCGCGTATAGCCGACATGCATGTTTGCCCGATGACTACGGGCCCCGTGCCCCATGTGGGTGGTCCCATTTCAGGTCCGGGTTGTGCCACGGTGTTGATTGGCGGCATGCCCGCCGCTTGTGTGGGCGACATGGCCGTCTGCACCGGCCCGCCCGACACGATCGCGGCCGGCTCCACCACGGTGCAGATCGGTGGAAAGTTTGCCGCGCGCATGGGCGACACGATGGCCCACGGCGGAACCATTGTGGTGGGATGTTTTACGGTTTTAATCGGATAGCAATATGAACGAGGATCATTCTTTCTTAGGCACAGGCTGGAGTTTTCCCCCCACGTTCGACAACACGAGCGCGCAGGTGGCGATGCTGTCGGGAGAAGATGACATCGACAGCAGCCTCCAAATCTTGCTGGCGACCGCGCTGGGGGAACGCATCATGCAACCGAAGTTTGGTTGCAACCTCAGCGACATGGTGTTTGAGAACCTGGACGTGACCCTACAGACCGAAATGAAAAACCGGATCGAAAAGGCGATACTCTTCTATGAGCCGCGCGTCGACCTGGAAGGCATCGCACTGACGCCGGACGAGACCGGCGGTCTGATCATCATCGACGTGCGCTACATCGTGCGCGCCACCAACACACGCGGCAACCTGGTTTATCCTTTTTACCTGACGGAAGTTTAACCCATGACAGACCTCACGCACATCTATCAATACTTGCGCAGCACCGACGGCGTCAACCAACTGCAACGCAGCCTGGCGGCGCTCGATCCGTATTTCGTGCGCATGGATGAGCGTCGGAAGAGTGACCTGATCGATTTTGTGGTAAAATTATCGGAGCAGATCCGATACTATGATCTGAACAACCAGGCGAAGGGAAACTGGCGACCCTTCTTCGAATTCCCGGATACCGGCAGTTCCATCGTTACGCGGGCTGCTACGGTTGGATCGCTGCCGCCGCTTCTCTACTCCAACGGCACGGATGGCCTGGGCGCCACGATCACCCTGCTGGCCAATGGCGCATTGCCACCACAGGATGGTGTTGCCTTGCTGAATGGCGACCGGTTGCTGGTGTGGAAGCAATCCATGGCTTTTCAAAATGGTGTGTACACGGTCACGCAAGGAACCGGCACAACGCCCACGCAGCTGAGAAGATCGGATGGTGCAGATCAAACGGCATTCCTCGATCGTCAAATTGTGGAAGTGATGGAGGGCGACCAACATGCCCGGAGATTTTTCACCCAGGAAGTTGCAAAGCCGTCGATTGGCGCTTCGGATATCACCTATTTGAGAAGAGGTCTCTCGCGCAGCGATTGGTCTCCACACCTGGCCTTGTTCATGGCGTTCCTTCAAGTCCATGCCATTGCCCAGCGCGATTTGAACGAGACGACCGGACGCCACCTGCGATATTATTACGAAGACGTGCTGCGGCTGCAACGAAAGGCCGCACAACCGGATCAAGTACACGTAGTGTTCGAGTTGGCCAAAAATGCCACGGCCTGGCGCTTGCCCTCGGGCACGTTGCTCGACGCCGGAAAATCTGCCGATGGCAAAACACCGCGACAATACAGTCTCGACCACGAGATGGTGGTTCACGCGGGCACGGTGCAATCGCTGAGGTCGTCATACACCGAGGTGAACTCGGCCGGCAAGGCCATCATCTTCAAGGCAGAAGATGCCACGCTGGTGGTGAACGATACCGCCACGGGCTGGCGGCCGTTTGGCAGCAGCCAGTTGAAACGCTCGCCGGAGTCGCGGACCATGACCGAAGCAAAACTTGGATTTGGGATTGCTTCGCCGGCGCTGTTGCTCGCCGAAGGAGAACGGACGATCACCGTCACTTTAAATTTGCAGGCTTCTACTCCCGCAACGGATCCCCTGGGCCTTAGCTATGCTTTTGAAATTACACTGACGGGCGAGAAGGGTTGGGTGACGCCTTTGATCCATACGGTAGATTATAAACCTGCAGCAAGCGGATTGCCGCCGCAATTGGTGATCACCTGTAGCCTGCCGGCAAAGGAAGCGGCGGTGGTGGCCTATAGCGAGGCGCTCCATGGCGCAGGATTCAAAACGCAATGGCCCGTGTTGCGTTGTGTTGTGTTGCCGTATGCCTACCAGTTGGAGGCGTTGGGTATTTATGTGGTCACAAGCATGGACCTGGTCGTAGACGCCAAAGGCGTGCGCAATCTTGTTTTGCAGAACGATGAGAATGTGCAGCCTACCGGCAAACCCGCTTTGCCTTTCGGGTCGCAGCCCAGCATTCAAAATAATTTTTATATCGGCAGCGCGGAAGTCTTTTCTAAAAGTGTTCAATCGCTCACGCTGTCGCTGGAGTGGAAGGACCCGCCGGAGAACTTTAATGATTATTACAGAGGATACGACAACCCGTCGATTGGCTATGATGTATTCATCGCGGATATGTATGTACTAGCAGGAAGAAATTGGACTTACCTGTCCTTTGCGCGGAATTTCTTGTTCGATGGAACAGCCACAGCCAATGTGAAGAACACTGTGCTGAGCAGCGCCAACCTCGTGCCGGTCTTGCAAAGTTCAGGTTTCGAACGAAATCCGGATCTGGGTGCGTTGCCATCGTTCACGCCTTCGACCAAACAGGGATTCATCAAATTGGTTTTGGATGGACCCACCACGGCGGACCTGGTGAACCTCCCGTCGTATGCGCCCTTTGAAGCGTTCGGTCACAAATCTTTCCCGGCGATCTATGCGCACAAGTCGGTTGACCTGGCCAAAAGCGTTCCGAACACCGTGTTGCCCAATCAACCGTACACGCCGACGTTGAAATCGGTCACCCTGGATTATACCGCGAAAGAGACTTGTTCATGGGCAACGCCCAACGGCATCGATCAGTTTTTTGTGTTGGATATTTTTGGCAACGCCGAAGCGCGATCCACTGACCCGGCGCGCCTGGTGCCGGAGTTTCCCAAGCAGGGTGCGCTCTACATCGGGTTGAAAAATGCCAGCTTCCCGCAAGCTTTCTCCTTTCTTTTTCAAATGCAGAAGGGCGATGTTCCGGGCGCAGCATTATTGGAAAAAACAGACGTGAGCTGGAGTTATGTTTCGGGAAATCATTGGCAGGCATTGCCCTCGGAAGCCGTCGTGGAAGAGGCCACGGAAATTTTTCAGGTCCCGGGCATTATTGGACTCACCATCGGAAGCGCCAGTGCAGGCGAAGGTCTGCTGCCGGCCGACCAGCAGTGGATCAGGGCCACAGCCGATCAGCGTGCCGACGGCGCAGCTTCCGTCCAGGAAATTGTAGCACAGGCCGCGCGGGCAACACGCGCGTCGAATACGACCGATGTGCAGACGATCGACGCAGCCACGATCAGTCGCCTGGTGCATAAAGTGCCGGCGGTCAAATCTGTGCTTCAAAAATATCCGTCGTTCAACGGCCGCCAGTCGGAGCGCGACGCCAATTTTTTCAAACGCAGCAGCGAACGACTGCGTCATAGAAACCGCGGCGTGGTGACCTGGGATTACGAGCGGCTGGTGATGGAAGCTTTCCCGGAAGTGTTCAAGATAAAATGTTTGCCACACACCGATCAGGACAATACGATCACACCCGGTCATATCAAACTGGTGATCGTGCCCGATCTGCGTTTCCGGCAAGGCAGCGACCCGTTGCAGCCGCGCAGCAGTCTGGCTTTCCTGCGCACGATCGAGACCTTTCTCACCGAAAAATACCTCAGCAGTTCCGTTGTGCCCCATGCCGCCAACCCGGAATATGAGACGCTGCTGGTGGACTGCAAAGTGGCCTTTCACGCCGGCTTCGACCCGGGATTTTATGCTGCACAATTGCAGGAAGATATTCGTCGCTTTCTCAGCCCGTGGGCCTATGAAGAAGGACGCGACATTGTTTTTGGTGGCAAGGTTTACAAATCGGAGATACTCGCCTTCATCGAAGGCCGGCCGTATGTGGATTACGTCGTGGATTTCCAGCTCTATCATCGCTATGAAGGCGATGGACTTCCCAGTGGCATTTCGTGTATGACCATCGGGCTCGATTTCATTGTCGGCGACGAGCCGGTGGCCACCATCGGCAGTGCCGACGGCACGATCGCCGGTGCCACCATCGGTGTTGATTTTGTGATCGGCGACCCCGTGGAAGTAGCGGTCGCCACGCGGCCGGATGCCATTTTGGTTTCCAACCCGGTACACCGCATTGAGGTGTGGGATGCAACCAGCTTCCAGTGTCAGGGGGTGTCTACGATCGGCATCGGGCAGATGATCGTGGGATTGGATTTTATCCCCATATCGTAAAAATGATTTATCAACAACTTTAACGGTCAACAATTATGATACAACAACTCAGCAGACTCCAGCTAAACCAGGAATTCCGGAATGGCGAGCGTCCCAGTGGCGATGACTTTGGCAGCGCCTGGCTTTCCTTCCTGCACAAGACCGACGATGGGGTGTCCGTCGATTCAAAAGGCAACCTGGAAGTAGCCAAAGGCCTTGCGCTGAAAGATACCGACGACAATTCCCAGGCCGGTACGATCCGATTTAAAGGCGGGCAACTTCAGGTTCATGACGGAACATCTTTTAAAAGCGTAAGCACCGGCGCCGGTGGTGCCTTCACCCCCGTGGGCGCTGGCCCGAGCGTTGCGTTTGCCGGAGGGAACGTCGGCATCGGAACTTTTGCCGTGGCTCCCACGCATCGCCTGGAGGTGCTGTTGACAAACAACAGCGGGCCTGATCAACGGGTGAAGTTTGGGAACCTGGCCATCCACGCAGGGCCTTCGATCACGCCGGGTGCTTACATCAGTCACGTCGCGCTCGGGGGAAGTGCCACAGCCTATGCGTTGTTTCAGGACAACCAGGGCAACACAAAACTCAACGCCGCACAAAGCACCGAGTTGGGGCTTGCACAAAACGGGGCCACGCTCTTCCGCATCACGGGAACGGGCGGAATAGAAATGGTGCCGACCACCAACGTGAGCATCGGTACCATCTTCAGTCCGAAAGATCTTTCCGTGTCGGGAAATCTGACCGTCGTGGGTCAGGCCTTTAAAACCGGGGGCGGATCATTTTTGCCAATCGCCTGCGACCGCCGTGTGAAAAAAGACATCCGGCCCTACAAAGACGGCTTGCAAAAACTTGTAGCCCTCGAACCGGTCACGTTCAAGTTCAACGGCAAAGCCGAGACACCCGATGATGGTCGCGACTACATGGGCTTTGTCGCCCAGGATCTTCAGAAGGTCCTTCCCGAACTGATCGTGACGCGCTCCATGAAGCTGGAGAAAAAT
>CBIHQM010000031.1:0-27197 GCA_966211885.1 uncultured Chryseolinea sp. | reverse complement strand
TTCCTCGCGAATAAATTGTTCGGTGGTCCGGAATGTTGTGATCACAGGCGTACGAAACAAAGTGGTCAAACGCCTCGGAACCTCCACTTTTTGAAGTAGAAAAGTAAGCTGAATCTGTTGTTCATATGAATTGCATTTAAAGTAGTTAAACCTATAAATGCAGCCCCGTCTTTTCAAAATTTAATGCCTTTCAAATCATTGAAAATCAGTCAGTTATAGCAAATCTGGTGAGTACTTTTTTGCCTTTATCCAGGACTCACCAGTTAGCTCACCAAAATTTTGATATTTGGCGCATGTTTTGGCATTCCCGGAAAACGAAAAAGCCTGCAAATAAATCGATTTACAGGCTTTTAGTGTGTTTAGATATGGTTCCCAGCGGAGAGGGGGGGATTCGAACCCCCGGTACAGAATAACCCGTACGACAGTTTAGCAAACTATTGGTTTCAGCCACTCACCCACCTCTCCAGTGTGTAGTTTCAGCCTTTTTTCAAAAAGGAAGTGCAAATATAGAAGTTGGCCGTAAACTATCGCAAAATCCGCCAAATAAAATTGCGGTTTCCAGGCCCTGTAAAGGCATTCCGGCCTTCCGGCGGCCCAAAAAAGCTACTCCAACCCCCCTCAATACCCACCTGTACAAGGGGTTGCAGGGGGCATTAGTTCCACAGTTTTGCCCCTATTCCTCCTCACCTTGCCCAGTCCGGCGCCCGGTGCGGCATTTTTTCCCATCCTTTTTTTGGTAGGATTTTTATATCCCTTCGGCTGGGAGAATGGCTTATGAGAAACAAAAAAGTACTGATCATCGACGATGAAGAGGATCTCGGCATCCTGATGAAACATTTCTTTACTCCGAAAAAATACGACGTGTTCGTGGCGCGCACCATTGCCGAAGGCATGAAATTGCTGGAAGAACAAAAACCGGATTATATTTTTTTAGACAATAACCTGCCGGACGGCCTGGGTTGGGGCAAAACGGAGTTCATCCTGGTGAACTACCCGCAAACCAAGCTGAACCTTATCAGTGCCCTGGACGTTCCCAAAACATCCGCCTCTTCTTTTCGCATCCTGGAGAAGCCCGTTCTCTGGGAAGAGCTCACCAAAATGTTCGGCTAGAACAACTGGCACCGTAATCGATACGATCTTTTTGTCTTATGGTGGCCGTGAATGTCCGTCAAACTTAAACTTTAGATATACGCATGAAAGCGAAAGCAACCCTTGATGAAATTCTTTCCCCCTTATTGCAACGCTTTCAAAAAGACAATTTTGTCCGCGAGGATGTAAACGAGAAACCTCCCCTGCGGTCGGAGCTCTACAGCACCGAGCAGATGGAGCAACACGCGCAGCACCTGGCCGCAACGCATGCCCTGGGCACAAACCAGGGTCCTGAGCTTTTGCTCAAGCGACTGGCCGAGAACGAGGCCATCCTCTTTCACGTCACCTCCCTCCTGCACGACTCGGTCCACGAAAAAAAGGCCATCACGCCCGCGGGCGAGTGGTTGCTGGACAACTTCTACCTCATCGAAGAACAAATCCGCATCGGCAAACGCTATCTGCCCAAGGGTTATAGCAAGGGCTTGCCGCGGCTTATCAACGGTACGTCTGCCGGTTTCCCGCGCGTCTACGACATCGCTATCCAGATCATTTCCCACAGCGACGGCCGCGTGGATATTCACAGTCTCAGCAGCTTTATTGCCGCCTACCAGAAATTGACTTTCCTCACCATCGGTGAGCTTTGGGCCATCCCCATCATGCTTCGTTTGGCCCTGCTGGAAAATCTCAGCCGCGTCGCCGCCCGCATCGCGCTGGACCGCAACGACGCCGCGCTGGCCACCTTGTGGGGCGACCGGGTTATCCAGACCGCAGAAGAAAATCCGAAAGACCTTGTGCTCATCATCGCCGACATGGCACGCTCCAATCCCCCTATGGTGAGTGCGTTCGTAGCGGAGTTCACGCGCAAGTTGCAATGGAAGGGGCTTGACCTGGCGCTTCCGCTGACGTGGTTGGAGCAACATCTTTCAGAGCAATCCACCAACATCAACCTTATGGTGCTGGCCGAGAACCAGACGCAGGCGGCCGATCAGCTTTCCATGAGCAACAGCATTAACAGCTTGCGCTTCCTCGCCAAAATGGATTGGCGTGAGTTCGTAGAAACCATGAGCGTGGTAGAGCAAACGCTGCGCGAGGACAATGGAGGCATCTATCCTAAAATGGATTTCCTCACCCGCGATCATTACCGGCATGCCGTGGAGAAAATTGCCAAGCGCAGTACGTTGTCGGAATATGAAGTGGCCCGCGCGGCGATCAATCTCGCCAAGCGCAGCGCTTCCAAGGAGCCCGACGAAAAGCGAAAAGGTCATGTGGGCTATTACCTTGTGGGGCCTGGCGTTTTCCTAACGGAAAATGTCTCGAAGGTGAGATCGAGTATAGGACAGACACTGGAGCATTTCTTTGTAAAGAATGCCTATCGCTTCTACGTATTGCTTGCTATAGTATTAACGGGCCTCGTCGCTTTCGGCTTTGTAGGGAAGGCAGCGCTGGATGGTTTGTCCAGGGAATGGCTTATTTTGACCGCCGTGCTGGCCGTGCTGGGAAGTAGCCACCTGGCGTTGGCGCTGGTCAACTGGTGGGCTACTGTCTGGATCACACCAAAGCCGTTGCCACGCATGGATTTCTCCACGGGCATTCCATCGGAACATGGCACGCTGGTGGTCGTGCCCACACTGCTGGCCAGCCAGGGTCAGGTGGCCAAACTGGTAGAGGAGCTGGAAGTGCGCTTCCTGGCCAATCGCGATCCCAACCTCATGTTTGCCCTGCTCACCGACTTCAAGGACGCTCCGGTAGAAGTGATGCCCGACGACAAGGCCCTGGTGGATTTTGCAGAGAAAAGCATCATTGCCCTCAATCTAAAATACACCGCCACCAATCCCAACGCCTTCTTCCTCTTCCACCGGCCCCGGAAATGGAACCCGGCAGAAAAGACCTGGATGGGCTATGAACGCAAACGCGGCAAGCTGAGCGAACTCAACCAATTGCTAAAGGGCCAGGGCCGCGAACGCTTTGCCCGCATCGTGGGCGACGAGCGCAATCTCCCCAACATAAAGTACGTCATCACCCTCGACACCGACACGCAACTGCCGCGCGACGCCGCCTGGAAACTGGCGGGTCTTATGGCGCACCCGTTGAACCACGCGGTCTACAACGAGAAGAAGCGGCGCGTTGTCGAAGGTTATGGCATCATCCAGCCTCGCATCGCCGTCAGCCTCCACGGGGCCACACGGTCTCGTTATACGCGCATGCATGAGAACGATTCAGGCATCGACCCTTACACCCGCGTTACGTCCGATGTTTACCAGGATGTGTTTGAAGAAGGTTCCTTTATCGGGAAAGGCATATACAATGTGGATGCGTTCGAGAAGGTCTTGAGCAATCGCTTCCCGGAAAACCGCATCCTCAGCCACGACTTACTGGAAGGTTCTTATGTCCGCTGCGGGTTTGCCAGCGACGTTCAGTTCTACGAAGAATACCCGTCGCGCTACAGCATGGACGCCACGCGCCGCCACCGGTGGATCCGGGGTGATTGGCAGATCGCCAATTGGTTTTTGCCGTTTGTGCCGGCTGCAAAAAAAGGACTTACAAAAAACTCAATCTCCGCCCTCTCACGGTGGAAGATCTTCGACAATCTCCGCCGCAGTGTTGTGCCCATCGCCTTGGTGGGTTTGTTACTGCTGGGCTGGGCCATCATGCCTGACGCCTGGTTTTGGACCATCAGCGTTTTTATGCTGGTCATGCTCCCTCCTGTTCTTCAGTCCATCTGGAGCGGTATGCGCAAATCGGAGGAAATAACGTTTGCCCAACACGCACACAACACCCTGCGTTCCACCTACAAAAATATTCTACAAGCGCTGTTCACCATCGCTTGTTTACCCTACGAAGCATGGATGAGTTTCGACGCGATCGTACGCACGTTGTGGAGAATCAATATCAGCCGGCGGAAACTGTTGGAATGGAATCCTTCGGGGTTTGTCCTGAAAAAGAAAGAAGGCCTGGCCGATGCGTTACGCCTGATGTGGATCGCGCCTTTGGCCGCCGCGGCGATGCTGGTTTTCTTGTGGGACTATAGACCGGAAGCCTTGTGGATTGCCGCGCCACTCATCGCAGTGTGGTTTGTGTCGCCGGCGCTGGTGTCGTGGCTGGGCAAGCCCATGCCGTCCAAGCGGTCGTCCATCGAAGAAGCGGAAAAACTCTACCTGCGCGAGCTGGCGCGCAAGACATGGTCGTTCTTTGAAAAATTCGTCAACACCGACGACAACTGGTTGCCACCCGACAACTTCCAGCAATATCCCATACCCGTCGTGGCCCATCGCACATCGCCCACCAACATCGGCATGGCGCTGCTGGCCAACCTCACGGCTTTTGACTTTGGCTACATCACGGCGGGCAACGTGCTCGAGCGCGTCACCAACACGTTTCAAACGCTCGACAAACTCGACCGCTACCTCGGTCATTTTTATAACTGGTATGACACGCAATCGCTGCGTACCTTGAACCCGCGCTACATCTCCACCGTCGACAGCGGCAACTTCGCCGGGCATTTGCTCACGCTTCGGCAAGGGTTGCTGGAGTTGCCCAGGAAGCCCATCATCTCGCGTCAACTCTGGCATGGGCTCTGCGACACGCTTCGCATCATCGCCTCCATGGATAAAACGCGGAACGCTGCGCTGGCACAATTGATCAACGAATGGAAACAAACGAACCGCTTCGACACGTCGAACCTGGCGGCCGTAAAAGCCTATTTCGAAGCGTTGACATTGCAGTTCCAACCGATCCGCACCGCATTGCTCAAAGACGAAGACCCCGACCTTCACGCCTGGTTGGATGCCTTCCAGGAACAAGTCGACCGGATCCTCCGGGAGATCACGCTTCTCGCACCGTGGACGGCGCTTGGCCCGATGCCGGAGAAATTCGGCGCCGACACACCGAAGAAAACGCCTACCCTGTTGCAGGTCGCCGGCTGTCCAAAAGATTGGAAAGAAGCCCTCGACGAGCTTCGCGCCAACGGCAATGCCGAAGAACAGCAATGGGCCAAGGACTGTGAGAAAGTCCTGCTCACCGCCAGCCAACATGCCCGCGAACGTATCGCCATCATCCACGACCTGGCGCGCCAATGCTATGCCTTTGCCGACATGGAGTATGGTTTCCTCTACGACAAGTCGCAACACTTGCTGGCCATCGGCTACAACACCGACGAAAACCACCGCGATGCCAGCTACTACGACCTGCTGGCCAGCGAGGCGCGGCTCAGCGTGTTCGTCGCCATTGCGCAAGGCAAGTTGCCACAGGAAAGCTGGTTTGCCCTTGGACGCCGCCTCACCAGCGCCGACAACATTCCCGTGCTGCTCTCCTGGAGCGGGTCCATGTTCGAATACCTCATGCCCCTGCTGGTCATGCCCACATACGACAACACGTTGCTGGACGAGACCTGCAAAGGCACCGTCGCCAAGCAGATCGAATACGGCAAACAACAAGACGTGCCCTGGGGCATTTCCGAATCGTGCTACAACATTGTCGATGCCAGCCTCACGTATCAGTATCGCGCCTTTGGCGTGCCGGGATTGGGCTTTAAACGCGGCCTGGGACTTGACCTGGTCATTGCTCCCTACGCTACCGTCATGGCCCTGATGATCGACCCGCTCGCGGCCTACACCAACCTGCGACGACTTCAGGGAGAAGGCTACGAAGGCAAATACGGTTTCTATGAGGCCGTCGATTACACGCCAGCCCGGTTGCCGCGCGGCCAATCCCGTGTGGTCATTCAGACGTTCATGGCCCATCACCAGGGCATGAGCCTGCTTTCACTGGCCTACCTGCTCCTGGATCAACCCATGCAAAAAAGATTCGAGGCCGATGCTGAATTTCAGACCGCGCTTTTGTTGCTGCAGGAACAAGTGCCCAAAGCTACGGGCTACTATTCGGCTTCCACCGAAATGGAAGACATCACGCCCATCACGCTGCACTCGCAGATCCGCGTCATCAACACGCCGCATACGCCGACACCCGAAGTGCAGTTGCTTTCCAACGGTCGCTATCACGTCATGATGACCAATGCCGGCGGTGGCTACAGCCGCTGGAAGGAAACGGCCGTGACGCGGTGGCGGGAAGACACGGTCATGGATACTTGGGGATCGTTCTGCTACATCCGCGACCTCAAGACCAACACCTTCTGGTCCAACACGCATCAACCCACCACCAAAGAAGCCGAAGCCTACACGGCAGTGTTCTCTCAAGGGCGGGTCGAATACCGCCGTCGCGACGAGGACATTGAGACCTATACCGAGATCATCGTGTCGCCCGAAGACGACATCGAGATCCGCCGCATCCATCTCACCAACCGCTCCAAAACCGAGCGCCGCCTGGAACTCACCAGTTATTCCGAAGTGGTGCTGGCCCTTGCCATTGCCGATGCCTCGCACCCGGCTTTCAGCAATCTTTTTGTGCAGACGGAAATTCTTTCTCATCAACACGCCATTCTCTGCACGCGTCGTCCGCGATCAAAAGACGAACGGCCGCCGTGGATGTTCCATCTCATGAAGGTGAACACTGCGCAGGCGCACACCACGTCCTATGAAACCGACCGGCATAAATTCATCGGTCGCGGCCGGAACGTCATGCACCCGCAGATCATGGACAACCCCGAACCGTTGTCGGGTTCTCAAGGATCGGTGCTCGACCCTATTGTATCGGTTCAATACCGCCTCAGCCTCGAACCCGAAGAAACCGTGATGGTCGACATCATCACGGGCATCGCCGACTCGCGCGAGGGCGGGCAGGGATTGATCGACCGCTATCAGGATCGTCACCTCCGCGACCGCGCCTTCGAATTGTCGTGGACGCATAGCCAGGTCGTGCTCCGCCAGATCAACGCTTCCGAAGAAGAGGCCGAGCTCTATGGTCGTTTGGCCAGCTCTGTCATCTACACCAATCCCGCGTTGCGTGCCAGCCCCAGCATGCTGTTGAAAAATCAGCGGGGTCAGTCTGCGCTGTGGGCCTATTCCATCTCCGGCGATCTGCCCATCGTGTTGCTCCACGTTTCCGACAGCGCCAACATCACGTTGGTGAAACAACTCATCCAGGCGCAGGCCTATTGGCATCTCAAAGGATTGGCTGCCGATCTCGTCATCCTTAACGAAGATCCGAGCGGTTATCGCCAGTTGCTGCAGGATCAGATCCAGGGCCTCATCGCCGCCGGAGTAGGCACCAACACATCCGACAAGCCCGGCAGAATTTTCGTGCGTCCTGTCGACCAGGTGTCGGCCGAAGACCGCATCCTCCTGCAGGCTGTGGCTCGCGTCATTCTCTCCGACAGCCGCGGGTCGCTCGAAGAGCAGGTCAACAAACGGATCATCACCAAACAGATCATACCGGTCATCGCGCCCACGCTCCTGTCGCACCAGGTACCCGTCCTCGATAAAACGCCGGCCCGGAGCGACCTGCAGTTCTACAATGGCCGCGGCGGATTCTCGGCCGATGGCAAAGAGTACATCATCTATTCCAGCGCCAACAAGACCACACCGCTTCCGTGGATCAACGTCATTGGCAACCCCAACTTCGGCACGGTGGTCACTGAGAACGGTCCCTCCTACACTTGGTCAGAGAACGCTAATGCCTTCCGGCTCACCCCGTGGCACAACGACCCGGTGAGTGACCTCAGTGGCGAAGCGTATTACTTACGCGATGAAGACTCGGGAGCCTTCTGGTCGCCCACGCCACAGCCCGCGGGCGACGGCGGCGTATATACTACCCGTCATGGATTTGGATACACGGTATTCGAGCACGCGTATGATGGCATCGCTTCTGAAGCCATCACATACGTAGCGCAAGAGGCCTCCATAAAATTTATCGTTCTGAAGATCAAAAACACCTCCGGCCGAACGCGCAAGCTCTCGGCCACCGGCTATGCCGAGTGGGTGTTGGGCAGCATGCGACCGCGCACGGCCATGCACATGGTTTCGGAATTGGAGACACGCACCGGAACGCTGCTCATAAAAAATTCCTACAACACCGAGTTCCCCAACCGCGTAGCCTTCTTCGACGTGGACGAAGCGCACTACACCTTCACCGCAGACCGCACAGAATTTATTGGTCGCAATGGCTCTCTGAAAAGACCCGAGGCGATGCGCCGCACAAAACTCTCTGGAAAATACGGAGCTGGCCTCGACCCTTGTACGGCCCTGCAGGTGCCTTTCGACCTCGAACCCGGAGCCTCGCGTGAAGTGATCTTCAGCATGGGTGCCGGCAAAGACCGCATGGAAGTGGAACACCTCATCCGGCGTTTCCGCGCCAGCGACGCAGCCGCTAGCGAATTGAAAAAGGTGAAGGAGTTCTGGAACCACACGCTCAGTGCGATTCAAATTGAAACACCCGATGCATCGCTGAACATCTTGTCGAACGGTTGGCTGGTCTACCAGGTCTTGTCCTGTCGTCTCTGGGGACGCAGTGGATTCTATCAATCGGGTGGTGCATTCGGTTTCCGCGATCAGCTGCAAGATGTTCTGGCGCTGCTCCATGCCGAACCACACCTCACCCGCGACCAGATCCTGCTGGCCGCCTCACGTCAATTCCTCGAAGGCGACGCGCAACATTGGTGGCATCCACCGGTGGGTCGCGGCGTGCGCACACTCTGTTCCGACGACTTCCTCTGGTTGCCGTATGTCACCAGCCGCTATGTGGCCACCACGGGCGACGTCTCCATCCTCCGCGACTCCGTCACGTTCATCGAAGGACGACAGCTCAATGCACAGGAAGAATCCTACTATGATCTCCCCATCACCTCCGAACGCCGCGCGTCCATCTATGACCACGGCAAGCGCGCCATCCAGCACGGCCTGCGCTATGGCAAACACGGCCTGCCCTTCATGGGATCAGGTGATTGGAACGACGGCATGAACATGGTGGGCATCCACGGAAAAGGCGAAAGTGTGTGGCTCGCATTTTTCCTCTTCGACGTACTGAACCGTTTCATCCCCCTGGCCGAATCGCAAGGCGACCATGACTTCGCAGAGACGTGTCGTCAAAATGCCGAGATGCTGCGCAAGTGTGTTCAGAAAAATGCGTGGGATGGTCAGTGGTACCGCCGCGCCTACTTCGACGATGGCACGCCGCTGGGTTCCTCGCAAAACGACGAATGCAAGATCGACTCCATCGCACAAAGCTGGTCCATCTTGTCGGGCGCCGGCCAACCCGAGCGTTCGCAGATCGCCATGCGTTCGGTCGATCAATACCTGATCAACAAAAACAAAAAGCTCATCCAATTGCTGGAGCCTCCGTTCGACAAGAGCGAGATGGATCCCGGCTACATCAAAGGCTATGTGCCTGGCGTCCGCGAAAACGGTGGCCAGTACACCCACGCCGCCATCTGGATGGTCATGGCCTTCGCCAAAATGGGCGACCGTGCTCACACGTGGGAATTGCTCAACATGATCAACCCCATCCAACACGGCAAATCGGAAGAAGATGTTGCGACCTACAAAGTGGAACCCTATGTCATGGCCGCCGACGTGTATGGCGTCTATCCCCACACCGGCCGCGGCGGATGGACCTGGTACACCGGCTCAGCGGGTTGGATGTATCAACTGATCATCGAATCGTTCCTGGGTCTGAAGCGTGAAGGCGACAGCCTCTCGTTCACGCCCTGTGTTCCCGAAGAGTGGACTTCGTTCACGATACACTACCGGTATGAAGAGACAGACTATAGCATCGAACTCGTTCAGGATGGCAACGACGCAACGGTAACACTAGACGGTGTGTTGCAGCCCAGCAACATCATCACACTGAACAATGACAAAATAAAACACGAGGTAAAAATAAAATGGCACCGCGAAGCGCTGCCCGAAGAATTAGTATTAACCGAAAGGACTAAATAAAGCGAAAGCAAACTTTGCATTGACTTTGCCTGCCCGCCGAAGCTTTAGCGAAGGAGGACGCCCTTAGCGTCTTTGCGGTAAAAAAATTATGTCCAACGACCAAACTTTCCATCCCGATAGTCCCGATACGCTTCGGTGATCTCCTGGGCAGTATTCATAACAAAAGGACCCTCCGCCACCACAGGCTCGTTCAAGGGCATGGCGTGTCCGAACAAAACGATGCTGTCTACCTGAGTCTCCATCGTCACCCCCGTCCCATCGCGCTCGAACTCCACGAGTTGATGCATCCGTGCCGCCGACCCATTCACCACAACTTCACCCCGGATCACATAAAACAAAACATTTTCTCCATGCGCCACGTCCACCGAGAGTTTCCCTCCAGGCTCGAGGAAAACGGTGCGCAATGCCAATGGCACTAACGTAGAAAAAGCGGCCGGAATATGTTGCCAGTCACCGGCAATCACATTCACTGTAACTTTGCCATCGTCCATCACCACGGCAGGGATTTTATCTTTTTGCAGACCGATGTATTGCGGCTCCGTCATTTTCAAACGCGCGGGTAAGTTCGTCCAGAGTTGCAGGATCTCGAGCGGTCCGCCGTTGCGCTTAAATTCCTCCGACGAGACTTCCGCATGCAACAGTCCCCTGCCAGCCGTCATCCATTGCACGCCGCCGGCTTCGATCACGCTCTCATGGCCCGTAGAGTCGCGGAGCAGGATGTCGCCTTCCAGGATGATCGTCACCGTCTCCATACCGCGGTGCGGATGCGGGCCAAAGGGCAGGCCGTGGTTGTGCGGTGAATAGACCTGGTGCCCGTGGTGATTCAAAAACAAGAACGGGTCGATGTTTTCCAGGTGTCCCGAGGGCATCACGGTATAGGTCACCAGGTCAGCGATGGGATAATACGGCGCCGTATGGATCTCGATTATGCGTTTCATAAAGATGAAGCCGGGGTTAGCGTTTCTTTAATTTATCGAGCCAGTGGTTGGCCTCTTTTTGCAGGTCGATCTTGCCCGCGGCCAGGTCGCTCGCCAAACGCGGGTTCATGTCGCCCTGGGACGTGAGGTGATAATAGCCACAGTCTTCGCATTTATAAACCGCCACAGGGCCTTGATGTTTCCGGTATTGAAACCGGGTGCGGGCATCGATGAGGGCTTCCTCGGCCAAAGCCTGGGTCAGGTATACTTTCTTATGGGATACGCACTTAATCATGTCGGGGCGCCGCTGTCATTTTCAAATTTCGGCTATCAAAATGAATATCTCCTATTAAATTGCGGCCTAAATACAAATCCAATGAAAGTCGCAGAAATCCATACAAACAAGGGTGTCCTGAAGCTCAAGTTCTTTGAGAAAGACGCCCCGAAAACTGTTCAAAACTTCATCAGCCTTGCTGAAAAAGGCTTCTATAATGGCCTCATTTTTCACCGTGTCATCCCCAATTTCATGATCCAGGGCGGCTGCCCCAATGGCATTGGCAACGGTGGTCCGGGCTATAAGATTGATTGTGAACTCACTGGCGATAACCAATACCACGATCGCGGCGTTATCTCCATGGCCCATGCCGGCCGCAACACAGGAGGCTCCCAATTCTTCATTTGCCACACCCGCGACACCACCAAGCACCTGGACCGTAACCACACCGTGTTCGGCAAGGTATACGAAGGCCTCGATGTGATCGACGCCATCCGCCAGGGCGACGTTATGAATAAAGTGGTGATCCTGGACGAAGCCTAAAACCTACCGGCCCAACCGTTGTTAAGCAGCCGTGGGATTCTTCCCCAGGGTGTGGCAAGCCGAAGCGGTCTGAATATCGGCCAGGATGCCGAAAATGGCTTTGGGTGGCCTCAACCGCTTTTGATTTATTTCCGTTATACAAATACCTTTGGGGTACAAAAATTGCATGAATTTGAACTTAAATAAACTTTACAACCGCATGAAAAAAATAGTCTTTTTGGTTTTGGCTGGAATGTTATCCGCAGGTGCTCTCCAGGCACAAAGTGGTAAGGCTTTCTATAATTCTCCTTACAAAACACGTAACAGTGGGTCGTTCGATGCACGGTATTCTATTTTATCCTTTGGATTGGGTGCTCCCAATAAAGCCGTGCAGGATACTTACGCTGGCTGGAGTCGCTCCGGCTCGCCCGTGGTATACGCAAAATATGAACACGGCATCATGGACGAAGTAGGTATCGGAGGCCAAGTGGCTCTTTCCGGCGGCTCATACAAGGCCGGCAATGATAAGGTTAAGATCTTTGCTTTTCATATGGCTGTACTGGGATACTACCACTTTAACAAACTCATTCCTGTGAAGGCGTTGGATGTCTATGCAGGTGCCGGTCTTGGCCTGAGAGTTAGATCCGCCTCGGGCGACACCAATGGCTATAATGGCTTTGATGATACCAACATCACGGTACCTGTTAGAGTAGGTGGCCGCTATTATTTCTCAGACAACTTTGGAGCCTACCTGGAAGCAGGTTGGGACGACATGAGCGACGTCGCCATCGGCGTTACTTTCCGTCTCTAATTCAATCTAGCATCAACAAAAAGGGCCGCCTGAAAATATCAGGTGGCCCTTTTTCGTAAGGATGGTTAGGTTGATCGGGACCAACCGGATCCAGCCTTTAACGTGAGATATAACCTTCCAGGTGTTCGATAATATTTTTCTGTTCTTCGATCACAAACTTCACAACGTCACCGATAGAGATCAATCCTACCAGTACGCCGTTTTCTTCCACAGGCAAGTGACGAATGTGTTTGGCCGTCATCAGGCTCATGCAATCTTCGATACTGTTTTCCGGGGTCACCGTAAAGGGCTTGCGGGTCATCAACTCTTTGATGGGTGTGTCCTTCGAGGACTTCCCTTTCAGGATGAGCTTGCGCGCATAATCCCGTTCCGTAAAAATGCCGACGAGGCTTTCGCCCTCGACGATCATGAGGCCACCAATGTTCTTTTCACACATCAGTTCAATGGCTTTATACACCATCGTTTCGGGGTCAACAGAAAACACGTTCCGTCCTTTGTTTTGCAAAATGTCTTTTACTTTTCCCATAGGCTGTTTTAATTCAATCGATTGAATATAAAATTTTTAGGGAAATAATCCAAAGCGGGCGCGGTTAGGCAGCCACACGGTCAGGCAGTGCAAACCATCGAAACCCGACGGGGAAGCCGAAAAAGACCTGAGAAAAATTTTGTGGCTACGGGATCAAAAGCCCGATCACGCGGTCGGGGAACAAGCCCAGGGCCAGTATCACCAGCGTTAACACCACCAGCAGTACGCGGGAGTATTGCGTGGGGGTTGGGCTGCCCGTTTCTTTCTTGTACATGGCAACGATCACCTTGAAGTAATAGTAGATCCCGATAAGCGATGTTACAACACCCAAGATCACCAGGGCCACATAGTGATGTTCCAGGGCCTTGGCAAACACAAGGTATTTACCAAAGAACCCAGCCAACGGAGGGATACCCGCCAGCGAAAGCATGGCGATGGTCATGACCACGGCCAGGAAAGGATTTTTATAATACAAACCGTTGAAGCTGTCAACGCCCGTGCTGCCCGACGAAAGTTCTACGGCTTGCAACACCGTGAAAGCTGCAATGGAGGCGGCGGAGTACGCCACCATGTAGTAGAACAAAACGCCCAGCGCACTGCCATCCGAAGCCATTAGGGCCAGCAGGATGTAGCCCACATGCCCGATGCTGGAGTAGGCCAGGATGCGCTTTACGCTCACCTGATACACTGCCGTGACGTTGGCCACCACGAGAGTGAGCACGATGATGGTCTGGACAATGATCAGGAACGCCGGTTGTACCGGGGTGAAGCACGTCTGGAACACTTTCACAAAAGCACCCAGCGCCGCTGTTTTCACCATCGTCGACATAAAGGCCGTGACGGGTGTGGGCGATCCTTCATACACATCCGGTGCCCAGAAATGGAAGGGCACGGCAGAGATCTTGAAGGTGAGACCGATCAGGATCATCACGAGGCCGGCATGGAAAAAGCGCGGCATCGCGTTGCCGTGATCATGGACAAAGACATATATCTTAGTGATGTCGAACGAACCGGTGGCACCATACACCAGCGCAATCCCCATCAGCAGGAAGCCGGTGGCAAAAGATCCCATCAGGAAATACTTGAACGCTGCTTCGTTCGAGAACAGGCTGCTCTTGTTGCTTCCGGCCAACACATAAAGCGATATGGATAAGATCTCGATGCCCAAAAACAACATCGCCATGTTGTTGAACGACACCATGATGATGCCGCCGGCCAGCGCAAAGATCATGAGCGCCGAGCGATCGGATTGGTGCGACTGATGTTCGAAATAGCTGCGGGCCATCACATACCACGCCAGCGTGATCGTGCAGAGCAGCGCCGTGAACGCCAATGAAAAATTGTCGAACACCACCATGTCGTGGTAGTAGGCGCGGGGTGTGCCCCAATCCAGGATTCCCAATACGATGGCCGCCACCAACGCCAGAACAACCAGCGCCGTCAGCAACTTTTTAAAGTTGGCGATCTCCGCGAGGAGCGATACGAAACCCAGACCACAAATGACTAACAGTGCATTCATACTATTTTGCAGAAGCGGAAAAATCTTGAACAATCAACAAAAGATTCGACACCGCCGATTCGGAGATCGACAGCAGCGGATCGGGATAAATACCAATCGCCACAACGAGGATGACGATGGGGAACAACACCAGTTTTTCATGACCCGTCAGGTCGGCAAAACCGGCCGTAGTGGTGTTGGTCTCCCCCAGCATAGCCTGTTGGAAGCTGCGCAACATGTACACCGCGCCGAGAATAATGGTAAGCCCGGCAACGACGCCCAGGATAGCTCTATATTGAAATACAGAATTGATCAGCAGAAACTCTCCCACGAAACCACTGGTGAACGGCAAGGCCACCGTGCCCAGCATGATGATCGTAAAGACGGCGGAGAAAGTAGGTGCCACATTTCGAATGCCGCCCAGTCCGGCAAGGTTGCGCGTCTTCACGCGTGTTTCGATGATGTCGATGCCATAGAACAATCCAAACACCAGGATGCCGTGGCTCAACATCTGGATGAGCGCGCCCTGCATCCCGATGCTACTCAGGGTGAAGATACCCGCCGAAATCAACCCTACGTGAGCAATGGAGGAATAGGCAATGAGGCGTTTGAAATCTTTTTGAACGATCGCGATACACGAGCCATAGAGAATGCCGATAACCGACAAGATCACGGCCGTTAATCCCCACTCCTGCACGCCGGCGGGAACCACCGGGATCAACCAGCGGATCACGCCATACAAACCCATCTTGAGCATGATCCCCGAAAGCAGCATCGTGCCTTGTGAGGGTGCAACGCTATACGTATCGGGCTGCCAGGTGTGGAAAGGGAACACCGGCATCTTAATGGCGAAGGCGATGAACAATCCCCAGAAGACGAGGCTCTGTTCACCCGGAGGCAACGCGCGGCCGGCCTCGTACAAAGCCTGAAGGGCAAAGCTATGCGCGCCCGGGGTTTGGAAATACAAATAGATCAACGCCACCAGCATGAACAAGCTGCCGGCCAGTGTGTAGATAAAGAACTTCAGCGTGATGCGTCCGCGATCTTCTCCACCCCAGATCAAGCAAATGAAATAGATCGGGATCAGGGCGATTTCCCAGAAGAGATAGAACAGGAAGCCGTCCATCGCGGTGAACACGCCGATGAGGGCCATCTGCATCATGAGTACCAGGCCGTAGAAGGAAGGCGAATAGGTATGCTTCGCAGACGAGAGAACAATAAAGGGGACCAGCACCGTGGTGAGCAACACCAGCAGCAAGCTGATGCCGTCTACGCCCAGGGCGAAGTTCACGCCGAGGGATGAGATCCAGGGCAGGTCTATGGCAGCCGTGGCCGAAGCGTTCTTGTCAAAGCCGATCACCAGCACCAGCGAGGCCACCAGTTCCACGGCAGTGGCGATGAAGGCGATCACCCAGGCCTGTTTTGGCTTGAAGGCAAACAGCACCAGCGATGCGAGTAAGGGCCAGAGAAGTATAAACAATAACATCATAATTTTATCTCACGTCAAAAGGTTGAGCAGGTCGCAGCGCGCACCCTACCATATCACGAAAAAGGTTAACATCAATATTATGCTGATCGCCATAGCGAAAATATAGAACCCGATGCTGCCGGTCTGCAACAAGCGGAACACCTGGCTGCCTTTCACCACCCCACCGCCAAGCGCATTCACAATGCCGTCGATGCCGAGGCGTTCCACGACATTGTCAAACTGTTTCGAGAGCCAGAACAAGGGTTTCACCACGATGGCATCGTAGATCTCGTCGATATAGTATTTGTTGTACACGGCGTTCTGCACGCCGGTGAGCGTTCCTTCTGCGGCGGGCACCTGATTGCCTTTTACATACATAAAATAGGCAATGCCAATGATCGCCAGCGTCAACACCACCACCAGACCCATCAGGCCCAGTTCGGTGCTATGCTCCAGGTGATGAAGCTCCAGGATCCCTTGCGACGGCGCAAACACCGGCGCCAGGAATTCATTCAACCACGCCGATCCACCCAATACCTCGGGAACGTTCATAAAACCTCCCACCACCGACAACACGGCCAGCGCCATCAACGGCACCGACATGCTCTTCGGCGACTCGTGAATATGATGCATCACCTCGTGACTAGCCCGGGGCGTTCCAAAGAATGTGAGGAAGAACAACCGGAACATATAAAACGAAGTGAGCAGCGACGCCAGCAACGCCACACCGTAGGCTACGGGGCTTTGCGCGAAGGCATGTGCGAGAATTTCATCTTTCGAAAAGAAACCGGCAAAGGGCGGGATACCCGAAATGGCCAGCACACCGGCCAGGAAGGTGAGATAGGTCACGGGCAAATGTTTCTTCAAACCGCCCATCTTGCGAATGTCCTGCTCGCCACCAAGCGCGTGAATGACACTACCCGCTCCCAGGAACAACAGCGCCTTGAAAAACGCGTGGGTTGCCATGTGGAAGATACCGGAGGAGTACGCACCAACACCCAGCGACACAAAGATCAACCCGAGTTGACTCACCGTCGAATAGGCCAGTACTTTCTTGATATCGTTCTGTGCCACGGCAATGGTCGCGGCAAAAAGCGCTGTGGCCAACCCCACGATCAGCACAAGCTGCAATGCTGCAGGCGACATAGAATACAACACGTTGTTGCGCGCCACCATATAGATACCTGCCGTCACCATCGTCGCGGCGTGGATCAGGGCCGACACGGGCGTAGGACCCGCCATAGCGTCCGGCAACCAAGTGTACAATGGAATTTGTGCGCTCTTTCCCATCGCTCCAATAAAGAGCAGGATGGCGATCAGCGAGATCGTGGAAGGATCTACCTCAGCAGCATTCACAAACACCTCGTGGTAGTTGATGCTTTTGAAGTTGACAAAGATCAGGATGATGCCGATCAGCAAGCCCAGGTCGCCAATGCGGTTCATGATAAAGGCCTTGTTCGCCGCTTTGTTGTAGTCGGTGTTCTTAAACCAGAAGCCGATGAGCAGGTACGAGCAAAGTCCAACACCTTCCCAGCCTACGAACATCAACAAATAGTTCGAACCCATCACCAGCAGGAGCATGAAGAACACAAACAGGTTCAAGTAAGAGAAGAACTTGTTGTAGCCGGCATCGCCGTGCATATAGCCGATGGAATACAGGTGGATCAAAAATCCGACCCCCGTGATAATCAACAGAAAGAGCGACGACAGCGGGTCCACCAGGAAACTGATGTCGGCGGAGAAGCCGGCGGCGTGGATCCAGTCAAACACGGTCACCGAGAACGCGCGTTGATCTTCGGGTAAGAAAAGCAATTGCAGAAACACCACCACGGCCAGGATGAACGAAATGAACACCATGCCACAAGCGATAAAAGACGCCACCCCGTGGATCATCTTTTTGTAGTTGAGGGCGATGATGAGAAAGCCCAGGAGCGGTAAAACAGGAATAAGGGTTATCAGAAAATTCATCCCTACCATTTTAAGCGATTCAAAATATTAATATCCGTGGTCTTGGTGATGCGGTACATCATGATGAGGATGGCCAGACCCACAGCCACCTCGGCGGCGGCCACGGCCATGATAAAGAACACGAACACCTGCCCTGCCGCGTCGTTCATATAATTGGAAAACGCCACCATCACCAGGTTCACGGCATTCAGCATCAGTTCGATGCACATAAAAACAATGATGGCATTCCGGCGGTACAACACGCCCAGCACACCGATGGTGAACAGGACGGCACTGAGCCAGAGGTAGTAGTCTATTGGGATCATGTATACTTTATTTCGTATTCATTAAAAGTTATCGACGCCTTATCCTTTGTTATACTTCTCGGGTTTACCCAACATCACGGCGCCTACCATGGCGGCCAGCAACAACACGGATGTAATTTCAAAGGGGAGCAAATACTCGGTGAACAACACGTGGCCCAGCTTCTTCACATAACCCACGTCGTGTTGCATGGTGGCGGCGGGCAGTTGGTCCACGCCCTTCAGCGAAGCCACCAAAATGAGCAGCAACAACCCACCGGCAATGGCGGCGGCAAATTTCAAGAGGTTGCTTTTGTGCGGCTCGCTCTCCTCGTTCAGGTTCAACAGCATGATCACATAGAGGAACAACACCATGATGGCGCCGGCATACACAATGATGTGCACGATAAAAAGAAATTCCGCGTTCAACAAAAGATAGTGGCCGCCAATGGCAAAAAAAGCAACGATGAGGTACAGCACGCTGTGCACCGGGCTTTTCGAGAACACCACCAGCAAGGAGGCGAAGATGGCGACAAAGGAAAGAAAATAGAAAAGGTTAAGTGTCACTGCGGCTTGATGTTATTTGTTATGACTGTATTGTTTATGCTTCTTGAACTCCAGCACAGCGGCCGTCTGACGCACCGTCACATCCACGCGCTCATCGACAGGCTCCACCAGCTTATCCTTTCCAAACACAAATTCTCCCCGGCCATAATCTGTCGGAAGAATACGGTCCGTCAAAAAGATCGCCTCCTTCGGACACGCTTCTTCACAAAGTCCGCAGAAAATGCAGCGGAGCATGTTGATCTCGTACGTAGCGGCATATTTCTCCTCGCGATACAATTTCTCCTCTCCCTTCACGCGCTCGGCGGCCACCATCGTGATCGCTTCTGCCGGGCAGGCCACAGCACAAAGTCCGCAAGCTGTGCAACGCTCGGCGCCATGTTCATCACGCTTCAACACGTGCTGACCACGCCAGATCTGACTGATCTCCCGCTTGGTCTCGGGGTACTTCACCGTGGAGCTCTTACGGAACAAATGTTTTATCGTGATGACGATGCCTCCCAGGATTGCCGGCAAATAGATCCGCTCCCAGAAATTCATCTGCTTCTTGACAACAACTTTAGACCGGTTGGTTAAGGCTTGCATGTCGTCTTATTTAATTTAGATAATGTGTCTTAATAATGATAACCAGCCCCGTGATGAAGATGTTGATCACCGCCAACGGTATCAACGCCTTCCAGCCCAGGTTCATCAGCTGGTCGTAGCGGAAACGTGGAATGGTCCAGCGGATCCACATAAAGAAGAAAATGAAGAACGTGATCTTCGCAAAGAAGAACAGGGTCCCCAAGATCGTGATCGTATTCTGATCCAACCCCAGGTCGTTCATGAACGGGAAGTTGAACCCACCAAAATACAACGTCGAGATCACCGCCGACGAAATGAACATGTTGATGTACTCCGCGAAGAGATACAACGCCAGTTTCATACTGCTGTATTCCGTGTGATAGCCACCCACCAATTCGGTCTCGCATTCCGGCAAGTCAAACGGCGTGCGGTTTGTTTCCGCGAAAGCGCAAATCAAAAAGATGATAAAGCCCACGGGCTGATATACTACATTCCAGAAATTCCAATGACCACCCACACCGCCGGTCTGCAGCAGGCTGATTTCGCGCAGGCTCAACGTGCCTGTCGTGATGATGAGGGCAATGATGGACAACCCCATTGCGATTTCGTAGCTGATCATCTGCGCCGAAGCCCGGATAGCACCCAGCAACGAAAACTTGTTGTTCGAGGCCCATCCGCCGATCATGATGCCATAGACACCGATCGACACCACAGCAAACACATACAGGATGCCGACATTCAAATCGGCGATCTGCAGAAAATATTCTTTACCATCGATCACCAGCGAGTTGCCCCAGGGAATCACCACACCGGCCATCAACGCCGTCATCATGGCGATGGAGGGCCCGAGGATGAACAGAAATTTGTTGGCAAAATCGGGGATGATCTCTTCCTTCATCATGAACTTCAATCCGTCGGCCAGCGGCTGGAACATGCCGAAAGGTCCCGCACGGTCCGGCCCCACGCGGTCCTGCAGAAAGGCAGCTACCTTGCGCTCAGCATATGTGGAATACGCGGCCACAAACAGCGTGATGGCAAAGATGCCCACCACCAAAATTGCTTTATAAATAAAGAACGAGATCATGCGGTCAGCGATGGATTAGGTTCGGGCAATGGTTTTCCTTTTTCAAACTCGATCTGCCGTTCGATCTCCTTTTTCAGGGTGATCAGGTCGGCGCGCTCGTAATGGCCTTGGGCGATCACCGAGTGACGGTCGATGTGGCGAGGGCCTTCCACCGTCCAGTCCTTCACGTTCTTGTGATCGTAGCGGCATTCGTTGCAAATGTACTCTTTCACCTCACCATATTGGTCTTTGCGGGCCGAAACACGCAATACTTCTTCGCCTTTCATCCACAACACCACCTTGCCGGTGCACTTGGGGCAGTCGCGGTGCGCATCCATGGGATTGGTGAACCACACGCGGCTCTTAAAGCGGAAGGTCTTGTCGGTCAAAGCTCCCACCGGGCACACGTCGATCATGTTTCCGGAGTAGTCGTTGTCAACCGCCTTCGCGATATAGGTGCTGATCTCTGAATGATCGCCACGGCCTAAAACGCCGTGCACGCGCTCGGGCGTCAGTTGGTCGGCCACATACGTGCAGCGGTAGCAGAGGATGCAGCGCGTCATGTGCAGCTTTATCTTGTCGCCGATGTCGATCTTCTCGAACGTGCGGCGGTCTTCTTCATATCGGGTCTTGGCGGCGCCGTGCTCGTAGGCCAGGTTTTGGAGATCACATTCTCCGGCCTGATCGCACACGGGACAGTCCAGCGGGTGGTTCAGCAAGAGGAATTCCACCACGCCTTTGCGGGCTTCCAGCACTTCGGGCGAGGTGATGTTCTGCACCACCATGCCGTCCATCACGGGCGTGCGGCAACTGGCCACCAGCTTGGGCATCGGGCGGGGATCTTTCGCAGAACCTGCCGTCACTTTCACCAGGCACACCCGGCACTTTCCACCACTATCTTTCAACGTGGAGTAGTAACACATCGCGGGGGGCACTAAATCGCCACCGATCTGCCGCGCTGCATTCAGGATGGTGGTACCATCAGCCACCTCAACCTCTACACCGTCTATCGTTACTTTTGCCATGTTACTATCGTATTATAACAATTGTCTATACTCAATTTTTCTGAAGGCTACGCCCCTACTGCTTCCAACTTTTTCTCCGAGCGGAAAGGCTCAATTTCAAAGTGCTTCGGGTTCGATACTTTCTCGGGATACTTCACGTGATATTCAAACTCTTCGCGGAAATGGCGTATCGCGCTGGCTACGGGCCAGGCCGCCGCGTCTCCCAACGGGCAAATGGTGTTACCCTCGATCTTCTTGGCCACATCCACCAACAAATCGATGTCGCTCATATGACCGTGACCGTGCTCGATGCGGTGAAGCACTTTCTCCATCCATCCCGTGCCTTCGCGGCAAGGGCTGCACTGTCCACACGACTCGTGGTGATAGAAGCGCGCAAAGGTCCAGAGGTTGCGCACGATGCAGGCCGTTTCGTCATAGACGATAAAGCCACCCGAGCCCAACATGGTGCCACTCACAAAACCACCATCGGCAAGCGACTCATAGGTCATGAGACGTTGCTCGCCTTTTGCTGTTTTCAAGATCAGGTCCGCAGGCAAAATGGGTACCGAAGAACCGCCGGCCACAACAGCCTTCATCTTTCTTCCTTTCCAAATGCCGCCGCAATATTCGTCGCTGTAAATAAATTCTTCTACCGGCAAGCCCAGGTCAATTTCATAAATGCCGGGCTTGTTAATATGACCGCTGGCCGAGATGAGTTTCGTACCGGTGCTCTTACCGATACCGATCTTCGCATATTCGTCGCCACCACCGTTCACGATCGGAACCACCGCAGCAATCGTCTCCACGTTGTTCACCACCGTAGGCGCAGCATACAAACCTGCCACAGCCGGGAACGGAGGCTTCAACCGCGGGTTGCCGCGCTTACCTTCGAGTGATTCCAGCAAAGCGGTTTCCTCACCGCAGATATAGGCACCTGCACCCGGGTGAACATACAAGTCCAGCGAATAAGGTGTTCCCAAAATATTCTGTCCTAAAAATCCAGCAGCATAAGCTTCCTCGATCGCTTTCTCCAGGATGCGCACGATGTACATGTACTCACCGCGAATGTAGATGTACGAAGTCCGCGCGCCCAACGCATAGCTGCCGGTAATCATCCCTTCGATCAACAAGTGCGGGATCTTCTCCATCAGATAGCGATCCTTGAACGTCCCCGGCTCGCTCTCATCGGCATTGCACACCAGGTAGCGCGGCTTCTCCGATTTGCGATCCAAAAAGCTCCACTTCATGCCGGCCGGAAAACCCGCACCGCCACGTCCACGCAAACCCGACTTCTTCACTTCCTCCGTCACCTCATCAGGCGTCATCGTCTTCAACGCCTTTTCCACCGAAGCATACCCACCATTCTTCCGATAGACATCAAAAGTCTCTATCCCGGGGATATTAATGTTTGCCGTTAATAACTTCTTACCCATGATTACCGTTTGATCGTTATATTCTTTGTTATCGTCTCCCCCAAGGAAGCACGACGTATTATTCAAAAGTATTCGGCGGCCCCCCTCGTACCTCGGGTCGGGCTATCCGTTCCAAGTCCGTCCACCCTTTGTTCCCTCATCCCAAGGGCCCCATTCCCCATTTGTTGGTGTCCCACCAACAAATCACACTCAGCATCCCCACCGCACTACGGGCCGGCACACCGCAAAGTCACTCCCACAACAACAGCATCACATCGCCGTCATGCAAAAATGACTATCGCATATAACTACTCCGCGCATTCGCCGAGCGAAGGTCTTCCACCAAAGCATCAACCTTCTCCGTAGTCAGATTCTCATGAAACTTCGCCCCACACTGCAACATCGGCGCCGTACCACAAGACCCAAGACACTCCACCGTCTTCAAAGTGAACATGCCATCGGCCGTGGTCTCTCCCACTTTAATATTCAGTTTGTTCTGCAAATGCGCCACAATATCATCCGACCCGCGCAGCCAGCAAGGACCGGTCTGGCAAACTTCGATCAAACACTTGCCCACAGGCTCCAGGTTGTACATGGAGTAGAACGAGGCCACTTCATATACTTCAATGGGCTTGATCTTCAATATAGACGCCACAAGGTCCATCACGGCGGGACTCAGCCAACCGTCAAACTCCGCTTGGGCCACGTGCAAAATGGGCAACAAGGCCGACTTCTGCCGTCCTTCAGGATAGCGCTTGATGATCTTGTTCACCAACGCGAGTGACTTCTCCGAAAATTTTATCTCTTCCATCTTTTCCGTTCTTTCAGGCATCCAGTTCGCCGGCAATCACATTCATGCTACTCATGGTCAGAATCGCGTCCGACAGCATGGAGCCTTTGATCATCTCCGGGTAGGCTTGATAATAAATAAAACACGGCCGGCGCATGTGCAACCGGTAAGGCGTTCTTCCGCCGTCGCTGATGAGGTAGAAGCCCAACTCGCCGTTGCCGCCTTCCACACAGTGGTATACCTCACCTTTCGGAACATCCGTTTCACCCATCACGATCTTGAAGTGATAGATGAGCGCTTCCATGTTGTTATAAACTTCTTCTTTGGGGGGTAAATAGAAATCGGGCACCTTTCCGTGGAAAGGTCCGTCGGGCAGGTTCTTGATCGCCTGCTCGATAATGCTCAGGCTCTGCCACATCTCACCCTGGCGCACCATGAAGCGATCGTATACGTCGCCGTTGGTTCCGATAGGGATCGTAAAATCAAAATCTTCGTAGGAGGAATACGGTTTGGCTACACGCACATCGTAGTCCACACCCGCAGCGCGCAGGTTCGGACCGGAGAAGCTAAACTCCAGCGCACGCTCGCCCGTGATGCCGCCCACACCGATGGTGCGGTCCATAAAGATCCGGTTGCGTTCCAGCAAGTTTTCAAACTCCTTCAACACTTTCGGGAACTCTTTCAAAAAGCGGTGGATCTTCTCCCACGCCTTTGGTGAAAAGTCGCGCTCAAACCCTCCTATCCGGCCAATGTTCGACGTGAGCCGCGCACCGCAGATCTCTTCATAAATTTCATACACCAGTTCGCGTTGCTGGAACATGTACACAAAGCCTGTCAACGCTCCCGTATCCACACCGATCACGGCATTACAGATCAAGTGATCGGTGATGCGCGCCAGCTCCATGATGATCACACGCATGTATTGCACGCGCTTGGGAATTTCTGCCTGGATAAGTTTCTCCACCGTCATGTGCCAGCCCATGTTGTTGATGGGAGCCGAGCAATAGTTCATGCGGTCGGTGATGGGCGTGATCTGGTTGAAGGGCCGGCGCTCCGAAAGTTTCTCAAACGCGCGGTGAATATACCCGATGGTTGGCTCTGCATCCACGATGATCTCGCCGTCCATTTTCAGTACGTTCTGAAAAATACCGTGCGTCGCCGGGTGCGTGGGCCCGAGGTTCAGATATGAATACTGTTTTTCTTCTTCCTGGTAGTGGTATGCTTGATCGCTTTGCTTAACTTCTTCCATAGGATATTATCGTCCAAACATAGTATCGTTCTTGTCTTCGCGCACCTGGTCTTCCAGCGGGAATTCCTTGCGCAAGGGGAACATGATCATGTCCTCCACGTTGAGAATGCGGCGCAGATCCGGGTGGCCCGTAAAGATCACACCGAAGAAATCGTAGGTTTCGCGCTCCATCCAGTTGGCGCCTGCAAACACCGTGGTGAGCGTAGGCACTTCCGGCTTCTCGGCCGGCAAGTAGATCTTCAGCCGCACACGTTCGCCGCTCATCATGTTGTGAAGTTGATACATGATGGCGATCTGGTTCAGTTCCGGATAATGAATGCCACACAAGGTGGTGAGGTAATGATAGCGGGTATCGGGGTGTTCCTTCAGGAACCTGATGATCTCGATGATCTTATCCTTCTTCAGGGTGATGGTGGGGAAATCATACAGCATGGCTGCGTGAAGCACCTCCCCTTCAAATTTCTCGTTCAGTACGCCGATGGTTTTCTCTAGGCCTGTTCCTTCCATTATTCTATTCCATATTGGTTCAACATGGCTTTATATTCGGCAGAATCTCTTCTGCGCAAGGATTCCGTTTCAACCAACCGCTGGATCTTCATCACACCGTCGATGATCTGCTCCGGACGCGGGGGACAGCCGGGTACATACACATCCACGGGAATAATTCTGTCGATGCCCTGCAACACGCTGTAGGTATCAAAAATACCACCGCTGCTCGCGCAAGCTCCCACCGAAAGCACCCACCGGGGTTCGGCCATTTGTTCGTACACCTGGCGCAACACCGGGCCCATCTTCTTGGCAATGGTTCCCATCACCATCAACAGGTCGGCCTGGCGGGGCGAGAAGCTCAAACGCTCGGACCCGAAACGGGCCAGGTCGTAGTGCGCGCCCATGGTGGCCATGAACTCGATGCCGCAGCATGAGGTGGCAAACGGCAAGGGCCAGATCGAATTCTTGCGGGCCATGCCCACCACTTTCTCCAGGCTGGTTGCAAAAAAGCCAGCACCCTCCACGCCTTCCGGCGCCTGTACCATCTTTATGTTACTCGTTTCTGTTTGCATCTTGAATAATTTTCAATCCTCCCACTTCAGTGCGCCCTTCTTGATGATATAGTAGAAGCCGATCAGCAACGTGCTGATGAACAGGACCATTTCTACAAATCCAGCCAAGCCCAACTCATTAAAATTAACAGCCCAGGGATACATAAAGATCACTTCGACGTCAAAAAGAACAAAAAGAATGGCTACCAGGAAGTACTTGATATTGAAAGGAACCCGCGCATTGCCCTGCGGCTCAATGCCACATTCGAAGGAGTCCTGCTTGATCTTGGTTTTGCGTTTGGGCCCCAGAAGGTGGGTGGCTACCATGGTGGTTCCGACAAATCCGGCGGCGACCACAAACATTAAGGCAATGGGTGCGTATTGAATAAGACCTTTATCGTCCATAGGTTTTATTTTCCGTGGTAAAAGTATTGCTTTCTTCACTGTTAAATGCATTTCAAACCATAAAAAATGCTACTCCGATCTTACGCATACGATTGATGTGGAGGGCGTTTTTTCAGTTAAGAATGATTCTAAAAAGCCGTGATGATAGGCGGTTTGTCATGCGTGTTACCGGTGGGGGTACGCGACGGTTTTGTGAGGTTGGTGTGGAGTGTGAGTGCGGGTTTGGGGTTTGAACCGTCCTCCAAAGTCAACTCAAAGCCGGGCAATGATTTTTCTTGGGTTGACCTTCCTCCACGTTCTTTGCTCGCCTAGCCGAGCGAAGATGAGGCTCGCCGGCCGAAGCTTTAGCGAAGGACGTTCAAAATGAGGTCCCACGGCCTGCGGCAAAATGGTCCCATACAACGAAAAAAGGCCCTAAACGGGCCCCTTTCTATGAAATTTGGTACCGACCGGTATACATTAACCGATCAGATTTAATATACTTGCAACTCTAAAAATGGCCAGGGCAGGGCAACTATGATTGTGGGTCATGCGCAACCTTTAACTTTAACGCATGGATGCACGTTGTTGCCCTGCTGGCTCCCCGGCCAATTCTAATGTCTTTATCGCTCCAGCCACTTTTCTTTCGTCGATAGCTTTCAGAAAATTCATAATCGGTTAGGGCTATTTCTTCAGCTCCTCAAGGGCCGTCAGCGCCTTCTGATCATTCGGATCCAGGGCAAGCACCTTGTCGAAGAATGTCTTGGCTTGTTTACGATCCGCTTTCAGGAAGTAATAGTAACCCAGGTATGAGTAAGCCTCGATAAGGTCCTTCTTCGATTTCTCTGGGGTAGCGATGGATTTCTCAACCAGAGATTCGTAATACGGTTTGGCCAACCCGGTTTCTGTTTCAGGGTCCAAGCTAGCTTTGGTTCTACCTTCCCA
>CBIHQM010000030.1:0-27266 GCA_966211885.1 uncultured Chryseolinea sp. | reverse complement strand
TGCCTTTAGACCAATAGAAATTATAATCGGTGGTGTTCTTCACACCAGCCGTCATCACGTACGCCTGGGCAGCACCGTTGTTTGGTGTTGTGCCCCCGGAACACGTAATGTTGTCTTGTACTTTGAGGGCCGTAAGCGCTACAGGTTTTGGTGTGATGGGCGCTTGGATGATGTTGTTCCCATAATCGCACTCAATAAAGTTGGTGTTGGGCAGTTTTATGGGGGTGGGCACCGTCGTGCCACCGTCGTTCAAAACAATGTACAGCGTGAAATTGGAACCGGGGCCACTCACGCTCAGGTTCGTCAGGGCTTGTTCAGCGCCCACGCCCAGGTTGTTCAATGTCACCTTGGTGGTGCCTAACTTATTGGCGCCGGCCTTGGTCGGATCGTTGTCATAGAAAGAGATCGGCACATCGCCGCTCAGGCCGTTATCGCCTTTGTTCTTGATCTTGAACGATACGGTGAATGTCAACGCAGGACAGGTCGGCTGATTGACCGTCAGTGAATTATCAACAAAAGCCAAGTCGGGCGAAGCATATTTCGGACAACCCAGGGAGTTGAGGAAAGGCGATTGGTTGAGGAAGCTGTTCAACGGCCGGTTCTTTCCCAGGGTACACACATTCTCCGAAAAAGCGAGGTGGTGTTTTTGTTGCACTTTGGGGATCGTGAGGTTATCATTCACGTTCACATTGAAGTAACCGTGTTGATTCCAAACGCGTCGCGCAGGTACCCACGGTTCGGCACCGGAACGGAACACGCGCACTTGCGAGAATTCGGCCTGGTTGATATTGCAGAAATTGGCGCGGTCGGCAACCAAATAGTTGGGATCGTTAGGATCTATGATCGCACCGTTCTGAATGAAGTCGATCGTGCGGCAGGTCACACACAATTCTGTGGAACCGTCGGCATCGACGTCAGCTACGACAGGATATTCGCGATTGGTACGCGACACGCACGGTTGCTGCGTAAAGACAGAGCCATCGGTACCGTCAAGGATGTAGATAAACTTTTCATCGCGGTATACGATCTCGGATTTTCCATCACCATTAAAGTCAAAGAGGGTACAGCCTGTGTTCCCCGAGGTTTCTTCGAATACGGTGATCTTGGGCCACAGCGGGACCAGGTTGGTGGCATTGGCCGGATCATCTTTCAACGCATACAGGTATTTTCCCGAAACATAGGCGAGGTTGGGTTTTCCATCCCCGTCAAGATCGGCAATGTTCACGCGGCCTGTGCCCTGGTGCCAACCGTTTTTGTAATAGTCGGACGTAGCCGGAGGGCAAGCCTGAATGGTCACGTTGCCGGCCATGGGATCAGAGTAGGTCTTCACCTTGTTCGTCACCAGGTCCCAAAAGAAGATGGTGGTGTTTCCGTTGTTGGTGTCCTTTCCAGAAGCAACCACGTCCAACGAGCCGTCGACGTTGACGTCGGCAACGCTGGTAGCGTCGATGTCAACCTTTTTGCCATAGTTGGCGATGGACATCTCCTGGTTTATCGTACCCCCTGCGATGTTGACGCTATAGATCACACCACCACACACCAGCTCCAGGTTGTCGTCTTTCACGGCATCGCCAAGCTTATGGGCGGCTTTGGTGGCATCGTTCAACACGTCTACGGCGACAGGCCCACCGTTGAAGCTGTACCAACTTGCGCCAGGTGCTACGATGGCGGCCCCGGTTTGGGCGTTAAAGATGGCGTTGCGGGCATAGATCTCTTCTTTGCCATCGGCGTTAAAGTCGGCTATTCCAATGGTGCCGGGATCGCCCGGAAGTTTGGTTACCCAAAGTTGATTGAGGTTACAGTCGAATGCGTAAAGGCTCCAGTCGGTGCCGAGAACGAAGATCTCACCACAACCGCCGTTGCCGTTACTGAGGTTGGCGATAGCGATGTCTTCATAGGCCGGAGTGAAACTGACCGTTAACTGTTTCTTGATGGTGTTGACCGTCCCGGTGGCCTTTCCATTGAGGATAAATATCTTTTTCGAAAACTTGTTCACCGTCATCATCTCCGGCACACCGTCGCCGTCGATATCGCCCACTACGGCGCGTCCAAGGTGGTTGGCCGTACCGTCAGGAGAGGCGGATTCGAGGGCCAAGGTAAACGCTGGAAATTGTGACGGTTTGGCTTCGCAAAGCAAGTCATTGCCCACATAACCACCGGTGCAGACCACCTGGTTGGCGCAATCTTTGTCGAAGCAGTCGATAAACCCATCGCCGTCATCATCCAGGCCGTTAGCACAGATCTCCTGGGCGTGCGAAACCGTTGCGCATAAGCTTAAGCACAAGGCAAACAAGTAGACGTACCTTTTCATAGGTTAAGAAAGTTATAATAAGCCAATAACTGTTGCCGCTAAGGTGGCGGTTTACATTACGTGAATTTCAATTCAATCGATACCGTAACATTACGTGTAAGATTTTACAACCGGTTCATGCAACTCAAGCCCCTGACAAAAAAAGTACCAATCCCTCAAAACCGCATTTAAACCCATGCCAGCCTATCTCAACAAGGTAATACTTCCCGATCTGGGCATGCTTTCTTCCCCTTCGCAACGTATGATATAGTAATAAACACCGTCGGGCAGGCGCTTTCCGTTAAAAGTGCCATCCCAATTGTTCTGATACGGTTTCGAATTATACACCTTCACGCCCTTGTCGTCGTAAATGGTCACCTCACACTGCGGGTACTCATCGATCTTTCCCACCATCCAAAAAGGACTAACAGCATCACCGTTGGGAGAAAAGAAATTGCCCGGCAGGAGCTTGTTCACAATGGCTTCGCCTCTCACCTTCAACTGCACGGTGGCGGAGCCAACACAGCCGTTGCCACCCTTGCCCGTCACGGTGTAGGTAGTGGACGAAAGCGGTGTAGCGACCGGGTTGGAAATCGTGGGGTCGGAAAGGGTCTCGGTCGGCGTCCAGGTAAAGTCCAGCAGGCCTTCTGCGGTCAACTGGGCGCTTGCCCCTTCGTCGATCTCTTCCGGCGTGGCGGTGGCCGTAACGGTAGGGGAGGGCAAGCCACCGATGGTTTGCTCTGCTTTGAGTTTACAGCCGTTGGTGGCCACAACGGCAACGTGATAGTCGCCTGGGTCCTTGACGGTAATCGTGGGGCTGGTCTCACCCGTACTCCATAGATAGGAGGTGAAGGTGTCGTTCAACCCCAGCACCAGGCTGGACTCGGGACACACATCGAAGGTATTCTCTGCATTGGTAATAAAGACGTCCGGTGCGGCGGTGATCGTGATGGATTTGGAGGCCGGCACGGGGCACGCATTGCCCGTATAAGCCACGGTAAGCTTCACCGTGAAGCCGGCAGCCGTATTGAAAATATGCTTGGGATTTTTGTCATTCGAAGTGGTCGCATCGCCGAAGTCCCAGGCATAGATCACCGCAGCCGCGGGATCTGTGGTGGATTGATCTGTGAAACTCACTTCTTCGCCTTTACAGGCCGACGGCGGCAACGCAAAGTCAGTAACGGGCGGTGCCACCACCGTGATAATGGCCGATTCGGATTGTGCCACGGGGCAACTCGGGTTGGACGACGTAGCCTTATAATAATACTCGCCGCTCACGTTTTTACTCAACGTAGACGACGTGGCGCCGGGAAGTAGCCCCAACGTTTGCTCATACCACTGAATGGTGAAATCCGCGGGCACACTCACCGCCGGATACACCGAAAGCGTCTTGGCACTGGGAAGGCAGACCAACGACGAGCCCGTATAAGCCACTTTGAAATCCGGAATATCCACGGCCTTGACGATAATAGGATCTATGCGCGCAACGCACCCGCTGGCAGCCTTCGTGTTCAGAATATAGATCCCGGCATTGGTCAGTTGGAAGTTCGCTACAGGAGCAGGGTTCACACCGGAGCCTGTATAGTTATTTGGACCTGTCCATTCATAGGTAAAACCTGCACCCAGATCATTGTTCACCACCAGGTTCATGGTATTACCGATACACACGGGCCCATTGGACTGCGGATCGGGATTGCCCGCGACGGCGCTTGCCGAAATGGTGACCTTCACTACGTTGCTGGTGGTCTTACAACTTCCTCCCTCGGAGGTGGCAGTCACACTGTAGTCGCCTGTGACGGTGGGGGAAAATTGATAGGTGCCCGCCGTGGTGGTGCTGGTAGTAGCATTGAGCCATTCGAACGTGGTGGCCCCACCGTTGGTGGAGGTTAGCGTTAGGGGGAAACCCGAACAAACATTCAACGGACCCTTAGGGTTCACCTCGGGGATCATACACGCGCTGTTGCGGAAGATCGACACTTTGGATGCCGGTATGTTCAGGTTGTTGTCATCGATGCTGGTGAAGGCAATATCAGGCTTGCCATCGCCGTCCACGTCGCCGATCACCACGTGGCGATTGATATAGTCCGTAGCTTTGACGAGCGTGGTGAAGGAAAGATTTCCTGGCGTGCTGGTATTGTTCAGAATGGTGAGTGTTTTTTTGGTGATGGAGGGGGTCACAATATCCGCCTTTCCATCGCCGTCCAGGTCACCAAAGTCGATGCCCCACGGGTTGGTGTCTGTCGCAAAAGTTTTCAGCCCTCCAAACGACAAGGTCCCCGACGAGCTGGTGTTCAGGAAAACCCCGAGGTTGGAGGAAGGCGAGAGCTGAGTAAACGCAATGTCCGACTTGCCATCGCCATCCAGGTCGCCAATCTTTAAGTTTTTCACCGTGTTCCCGACCGGCAGCGTAATGGCCGGCGACATCGTGACCGCCCCGGGCGCGCTATTGTTTTGAATGACGTAGAGATCGGTGTTCGTAATAAATTGATTGGTCACGATCTCCGGCAGAAAGTCGCCGTTGAGATCTTCCACCGCCAGGCCGTCCGTGCTTTTCCAATCGGGCAGCGGGATGGTGATGGGGGTCGAGGAAAAAGAAAGCGTGGTGATGTTCGGGGTTTGATTCACAAGCACGATCACACTGTTGGTGGCCTGCGAGGTCAGGATCACTTCCGGCTTTCCATCCAAATCCAGGTCGGCGATCTCGATCCGGTTGGGTGTTTTGCCTGTGAGAGGGATCTGGGTTTTGGCAAAGCTGATCGATCCGGGACCGATGCTGGTGTTGCGCAAGAAGAAAACATTGTCGCCCGTGCCCTTTTCGGTGGCTACGATGTCGGGTTTGCCGTCGCCGTTCAGGTCGCCGCATTTCACTTGCAGCGAGCGGGTGCCTAGCGAAATGTTGAATGTGCCGCCCAGGTTGAGCGAGCCCGGCGTGGAGGAGTTTGATAAGACCAGCAGGAACGAGTTGTTGTCGCGCGCCGCGGCAAAGTCCGGTTTATTGTCACCGTCGAAGTCGCACATGCAGAGGTCGTAGAGACCCTGGGCCACGGGGACGCCCGCAGGATAGTCGCTTTGCAAACCAAACTTCGCGGGGTCGATGCCAGGTGCCCCTCCAAACGACAGAAAGAAAGGCTGGCGATAATAACCGGTGAGCCCGGTGAGCCCGCTAAAGCGGGTTACGGAAATATCCTGATAGGTAGTTCCCGCAGGAACCTTGACTTCTAGCAGTTGATCGGCGGCTTGCAGGATCGTGGCCGGGGTGGCGCCAAAAGACACAACCAGTTTCGTGGCGTCGGTGCCAAAAAAGCTTCCTTTCAGCAGCACAATGTCGTCCATGCTGCCCTTCACTTTGCTGATCTCCTTTATTTCAGGCCGCTGGGCAAAAGCGGCGGGCATGATCACGAGGAAAACGATCAGCAAACCAACGATTTTTGTAAACAGGCTATGAACTCGCTTCATGGTGTCATAAATGCATTCTTTCCTTTAAAATGTAACCCGTGTCCATCCCAATCCTGCTATTTCGTCGTCACAATGAGCACACGGGCATCTTTTAGTTTGGTATACGTCTTCAGGTTCCGCACTTCCTCGTGGGCTTCCGAGGCTTTTGTGGTTTCCAGTACGTGCACGTAATATTTCTTGTCGGCCGGGTTGTAGAAGATCTCGGCGTTGAACTTGTCGCCGATGAGCTTGCGCTTGTAGCCGTCGGCCGCCGTAAAGTCGTTGAACATCCGGATCACGACATAATATTTCTTCTTCACTTCCTCAGTGCCGGTCTGGTTGATCGCATTCGGGTCTTCCGTAGTTTCCTGGAAACGTGCCGTGTGTTTCTCGTTAGGTGATTTCACCAGGGTCGAGCGCAGCACGGGGGCCACGCGCTTGAACTTCTTGGGCTTGCCGAGCTTCAAACCGAGTATGATCTCATGACTCCCCTGCGAAAATCCGTTCTGCGGCTGGTTGCCCGGCTCATAGGAATAGCCAATGAGAAACCGCGACGTGTTGATGCCGAGGTTGCCGGTGAAACCATAGGGCAGCCGGTACGAACCACCGATCCAAAAATGTTGCGAGAGGTTTAGCTTTCCCAGGAATTCAAACTGGCTGTTCCCAAATTTCGAATACTTGTAGTTAAAATAAAACTCCAGCGGCGCAATAGCTTCTTGTGTTTTCACACTGCGCTTCAGACCCCCTTTGCTTTTGCTCACGATGCGGCTCTCAACCTTGCGTTTGTAGTAAATGGAAATAAATACATTGTCCGAGGGCGAAACGGTGGTGCTGTTAAAGCTGGCATCGCTGTTGAACTTGGAGGGGAACATCTGCGGCAACGCAACACCCACGTTGAGGCCTGAGCCCGAACGGTAGAGGAGCCCGAAACCTGCCGCCGGTTGAAAATTATTGGCCAGGTAACTGGCGATGGCCGGATCGTTGGGGTCGGTCACCTTCGTCATGTCGATGGTGTTGGAGATGGCCCCGCCGGAAAGTCCCAAAAAGAGCCAGTTTTTTTGCCCCATGGGAATTCCATAGGCGTAGGTGAGCGAGAAATCGGTGGTATTCAGCAACCCCCTTTTGTAGGACGATATCTTGCCGCCCACACCCGCCCGCGACTCGTTCATCATGGTGGTCACCGACAGCGCCCCGATGGTGGGCGCACCCTCCACGTTGGTCCATTGTTGGCGATAAAGGGCGTAAATCTGCGTGTATTCCGTTAAGGCTTCGGCTGGATTATAAAGGAAGGGATTGACATAGAAACTGTTATAGACAGGGTAATTTTGTGCGAATACAGAAGTACTGCACAGAAGGAGCAAGCCAAAACAACAGTTAAAAAAATAGCGCATTCACTTCTTTATATGGGCAGAGGCGTAAAAGTCACTCCAAAAAACAAAACGAGCATCCTATGCCAGCCAAAAAATAGTCATTCATGCTCATCAACCAGGTTTGGTAATCGGTCGATTCACCGTAAACTCACGAATATACAACGTTTTTTTCTTTTATTGGCAGCCTATCTTCTTTAACTTAAGCGCTTTGCACTATTTTTGCAATGATTTTTTTAACTACCTGAAATCCAAGTCCAAAGTGAAAGCACTTTTTTTGATTGCATCGCTGACTCTTTTTTGTACGGCCCCCGTGTTTTCGCAAATCCTAGTGGGCCCCGAGATCGGGGGTAATTATTCATGGACGTCGTTTGGCGATAAAGATCTCAAGAGCGCCTACCGCGTCACGCCCGTCTTTGGCTTTCACGCGGGAGGTCACCTGGCGTTCCTGGTGCGCAAGCGCTTTTTTCTGCATGCGTCCTTGCTCTATGCCACCAAAGGCAGAGTGCTGCATGGCAAGGACGACGCGCTGTTGAAGAACACGTCGCGGTACAATTACATCGACATGCCCATCAGCTACACGGTGGACTTCAAAGGCAAGATCGGCAAGGGCAAAGAGTTCAAGTATTTTGTCGGTATTGGTCCCAACGTCAGCTATTGGCTGGGCGGTAAAGGCACCGTCTATAACAGCGAATTGAAAGAGAATAATTTTTCAGAACAGAAATACAAGATCGTCTTCAACAAAGACCCCGCCACGCAGGGTTTGGATGAGATGAATGTGCAGACCCCGAACCGCCTGCAACTGGGGCTGAACCTGGTCGCCGGAGCGGTCATTGAACCGGGCTTGCGCCAACGCATCATGTTCACCATCCGTTATGAGTTGGGACATACTTATCTCGCAAAGACAGACGGAACATTCACACAAACTTACTTTCAAGACCCGCTTCAATCGCGCAACCAAGGGTTCCGCATCTCGGTTGCCTATCTGTATGATTTGAAGACCGAAAACCGCAAGCGCGGCAAGAGTACGATCGACCGGAAAAATCCCGGCAAGATGAGAAAGCGTTAGTTAGAATTCGATCTTTTTCTGCGAGACATTCTTCTCGTAGAGATACATCATGATGCCGTCTTTGAGACCCACTTCGGGGACAAGAATGGAGGACGCGTTTGCCCATTCCATGACTTGGATATAGATGCCGCTGGCGGGCACGATCACGTCGGCGCGGTCGGGGTTCATCTGCAGTTTGTAGATGCGTTCTTCCAATGAAAGACCCTCGATCATGTCGCGGATATCTTTTACTTTTTGACGCGAGATGGTTTTGCCGGGCTTCATCTTGGCCAGTTCGAAGATCTTGCTGATGTTACCGCCCGTTCCTACGGCCGTCACTTTGCCAAACGATTTCTTGATGTGCTCCTTCACCCAATGCTCCATGTCTTCCCACATCGCCGGCGAGTCGTTCCGTTCCAACACGCGCACCGAGCCGATCTTGAACGACCGGGTCTTTATTTTTTTGCCCTTCACATAGAGGTTCAACTCCGTGCTACCGCCCCCTACGTCGATGTGCAGATAGGTTTTCTCCGTTAGGAACGAATGAATGGCGCGGTTGATGAGTTCAGCCTCGCGGTTTCCGTCGATGATGTGGATGGTCACGCCCAACTCGCTGGCCACCTGTTGTGCCAACGCTAAACCGTTCTCCGATTCGCGCATGGCCGACGTCGCGCAAAACATATAATCGTCCACTTCGTATAAGTCCACCAGCAGCTTGAAGGCTGTCATCAGCTTCTTGAATTTGCCGATGCTCTTGTCGCTGATACGGCCGGTAGTGAACACGTCGTGACCCAACCGGAGCGGGAAGCGAACATACTCCAGCTTCTTGAAAAGCAGGGTGGGGGAACTGTCCAACACCGTGGAAACCTGAAAACGGATGGCGTTGGAACCAATGTCGATGGCTGCTAGTTTCATTATCAGGTCAAAATTAAGCTATTGGCTTTTTATTTTAAGCACTTATTGTTTTTCTTTGCACTGCTTATCCAGAAAGACTGAGGGAACGGGCCCGAAGAAGTCTTAGCATCCTATTCCGAAATCGAAACCGGAATGTTGTGCTAAATCCCATTCCATCCGCCAGCTGGCAGATGGGAAAAGATAAGTAAACCCACTCCACGGGCTCTCTGGATAGCACAACACACTATAGAAGGAGGGCTTTATGAAAATCGAAGACATTCTGAAAGAACGCATCATGGTCCTGGACGGCGCCATGGGCACCATGATCCAACGACACCCGTTGGAAGAAAAAGACTTTCGCAACGAGCAGCTCAAGGATCATCCGCATCCCCTCAAGGGCAATAACGACCTGCTCAGCATCACGCGCCCCGACATCATCAAGGAAATTCACCGCCAATACTTTGAAGCGGGCTCCGATATCGTCGAAACCAACACTTTCGGCAGCACCTGGGTGGCCCAGGCCGACTATCACCTGGAATTCCTGGTCTATGAGATCAACTACCAGTCGGCCCGGATCGCCAAGGAAGTGGCCGCAGAGTTCACACAAAAGGAACCGCACAAGCCACGTTTTGTAGCCGGCTCGATGGGCCCTACCACAAAACTGGCGTCTATGTCACCCGATGTGAACAACCCGGGCTACCGCGCCATCACCTTCGACCAATTAGCCGCTGCCTTCAAGGAGCAAGCCAAGGGACTGATGGATGGCGGTGTAGACCTGTTGTTGCTGGAGACCATCACAGACACCCTCAACGTGAAGGCCGCTTTGTTTGCCATCCAAGAATTGTTTGATGAGATGGGCCGGAAAATCCCCGTCATGGTATCGGGCACTATCACCGACGCCAGCGGCAGGATCCTGTCGGGACAAACCGCCGACGCCTTCCTCATTTCGGTGTCGCACGTGCCCTTGCTCAGCATCGGGCTAAACTGCGCCATGGGAGCAGCAGCCTTGCGCCCCTACCTGCAGGTTTTGGATGAAAAGGCCCCCTTCTTCGTGAGCGCATACCCCAACGCCGGTTTGCCCAACGAGTTCGGGCACTACGATCAAACACCCGATGAGATGGCCGCCGAAGTGGAAGAATACCTCAAGGAAGGATTGGTCAACATCGTCGGTGGCTGCTGTGGCTCCACACCGGATCACATCCGCAGCATCGCCGCCATCGCAGCAAGATATACACCACGGAAAAAGGAAAGCCTGAAAGAGGCCAGCTAACTGCAGATTTGACGAGCCGATAAAACTTTACGAATCCTTATACGAAACGCTGTAAAGCACAGCCAGTTTAAAACACGCCGCACAGGCCCACGAAATTTTAGAACATGTCTATGGATTATCAATTGAAGTTAAGTGGCCTGGAGGCCATCGAGATCACCCGCGAATCGAACTTTGTGAACATCGGCGAGCGCACCAACGTGACCGGCTCTGCCCGGTTCCTGAAACTCATCAAAGAAGACAAGTTTGATGAAGCGTTGGAAGTGGCCTTGGATCAAGTGCGCGGTGGCGCCCAGGTGATCGACGTGAACATGGACGAGGGCATGCTCGACTCGCAAGCCGCCATGGTCAAATTCCTGAACCTCATGGCCGCAGAGCCCGAGATCTCGCGCGTGCCGGTCATGATCGACTCCTCGAAGTGGGAAGTGATCGAAGCCGGTCTCAAATGCATCCAAGGCAAAGGCATCGTCAACTCCATCAGCATGAAGGCCGGTATCCCGGAATTTGTTCGCCAGGCCAAGCTGGTAAAACGCTATGGCGCAGCGGTGGTTGTGATGGCCTTTGATGAAGACGGTCAGGCCGACACTTACGAGCGAAGGATCACCATTTGCAAGAGAGCCTACGACATATTAGTAAACGAAGTAGGCTTCCCGCCGCAGGACATCATCTTCGACCCCAACATTTTCCCGGTGGCCACCGGCATCGATGAACACCGGAACTATGCGCTCGACTTTTTCAAGGCTACCAAATGGATCCGCGAAAATCTTCCCCATGCCCACGTCAGTGGTGGGGTGAGTAACGTGTCGTTCAGTTTTCGGGGCAACCAGAAGGTGCGCGAGGCGATGCACTCGGCTTTCCTCTATCACGCCATCCAGGACGGCATGGACATGGGCATCGTGAATCCCGCCATGTTGGAGATCTATAGCGACATCGACAAGACTTTGCTGGAACGCGTGGAAGACGTGCTGCTGAACCGCCGCGACGACGCCACTGAACGCCTCCTGGAATTTGCAGAGACCTTCAAAGGCGCCACCAAGGAGAAAAAAGCCGACGACGAATGGCGGTCAGGCACCGTGGAAGAACGCCTCACACACGCCCTCGTAAAAGGCATCATCGATTTTATCGATCAAGATACCGAGGAAGCCCGCGTGAAATACGGCCGCCCGCTCTTTGTGATCGAAGGTCCGCTCATGTCGGGCATGAACGTAGTAGGGGACTTGTTTGGTGCAGGTAAAATGTTTTTGCCCCAGGTAGTGAAGAGCGCGCGGGTAATGAAGAAGTCCGTGGCCTACCTCACACCATTCCTCGAAGAAGAAAAAAGACTCAGCGGCACAACACACCAGGCCGCGGCAAAAATATTGATGGCCACCGTAAAGGGCGACGTGCACGACATCGGCAAAAACATTGTAGGAGTCGTGCTGGCCTGTAACAACTATGACGTGGTCGACCTCGGCGTGATGGTGCCACCGGAAAAGATCATCGAAGCGGCAAAACGCGAGAAGGTCGACATCATCGGTCTCAGCGGCCTCATCACGCCGTCGCTGGACGAAATGGTGCACGTGGCAAAAGAAATGCAACGCGAAAAATTTCTAATGCCCTTGCTGATCGGAGGGGCGACGACGTCGCGTATCCACACCGCCGTGAAGATCGATCCCGTTTACGATGGCCCCGTGGTGCACGTGCTCGACGCGTCGCGCTCCGTGCCCGTAGCCAGCGAACTCATCAGCACGCAGACCCGCGAGAGCTCCAAGGCCCGCTTCAAACAAGAGTATGTCACGCTGCGCGCTGATCATGAGAAACGGAAAGAGGCCAAGAACTATATTCCGCTGGCCGAAGCCCGGAAGAACAAGACCAACATCAACTGGGCAGACGTGCAATACGTAAAGCCCACATTCACCGGCAGAAAAGAGATCATCAACTATCCCTTGGAAGAGATCCGGAAGTATATCGACTGGACGCCCTTCTTCCAAACCTGGATGCTGGCCGGTCGTTACCCTGGCATCTTAAAAGATTCCGTCGTCGGTGTGGAGGCGCAAAAACTCTTCAACGATGCCAACACCATGTTGGACGATCTCATCAAAAACAAAACACTGCAGGCCAGTGGCGTCATCGCCATCTATCCTGCCGTGAACAAGGGCGACGACGTCGAGCTGTTTGAAGAAGGTCAGGACAAATCGTTCGCCACCTTCCACTTCCTCCGTCAGCAAAACAAAAAAGCGGCAAACCTTCCCAACTTCTGTCTCGCCGACTTTATCTCCCCTGAGCGTGGCAAAGACTACTTCGGCATGTTTGCCGTCACCGCAGGGTTGGGCTTGGATGAGTGGATCGCCCAACACAAAGCAGACCTCGACGACTATTCCGAGATCATGGCCAAAGCCCTGGCCGACCGCCTCGCCGAAGCATTCGCCGAAGCACTGCACGAAAAAGTGAGAAAGGAGCTGTGGGGCTATGCCTCCAACGAGCACCTGACAAACGAGCAACTGATCGACGAAGCCTACGCCGGCATCCGCCCCGCACCCGGCTACCCCGCGTGCCCCGATCACACCGAGAAGCGTCTCCTGTTCGATTTGCTGCAAGCCGAAAAAGTGGGCATCAACCTCACCGAATCGTACGCGATGTATCCTGGCGCAGCCGTCAGTGGTTTCTATTTTGCCAATCCACAATCCAAGTATTTCGGGTTGGGCAAGATCGAAAAAGACCAGGTGGAGGATTATGCCAAACGCAAGAACATGTCCATCGAACAAATCGAGAAGTGGCTCTCACCCAACCTGAGCTATGACATCTGAGGCGTGAACGACAACAAACTGAAAACATATCCATTCATCATAAAAACATTCGACCCTTCTCTTAATTAACCCGCGATGAAAGTTACCGAACACATTGCCAACGCCAATGGCAAGACCTTATTCACCATCGAAATTCTTCCCCCGCTAAAAGGCGAGAACATCAAAAACCTTTTCAAGAACATCGATCCGCTGATGGAGTTCAAGCCGCCGTTCATCGACGTGACCTATCACCGCGAGGAATACGTATACAAGAAAAAAGAGAACGGCCTGCTGGAGAAACGCTCCACCCGCAAGCGCCCCGGTACGGTAGGCATATGCGCCGCCATACAAAACCATTATAAAGTCGACACCGTCCCTCACATCATCTGTGGAGGCTTCAGCCGCGAAGAGACCGAGAACGCGCTCATCGACCTCGACTTCCTGGGCATCGACAACGTGCTCGTGCTCCAGGGCGATCCCATCAAGACCGAACCCCGATTCGTGCCCGACCCCGACGGCTACATGTATGCCTCCGAACTGCTGCAACAAGTGGTGAAGATGAACCAAGGCATCTATCTCGACGACGAACTGCTGCATGCAGCGCCCACCGATTTTTGCATCGGCGTGGCCGGCTACCCGGAAAAACATTACATGGCGCCTAACCTGAAGAACGATCTCAAGTATTTAAAGCTGAAAGTTGATCTCGGCGCGAAATACGTCGTAACGCAGATGTTCTTTGATAACGAACAATATTTCGCCTTTGTAGACAAGTGTCGTGAGGCCGGCATCAACGTGCCCATCATCCCCGGCATCAAACCGCTCGCAACGAAGTCGCAATTGAACATCCTCAGTAAAACCTTTCACATCGACATACCGGAAGCATTAGCCGACGCCGTGGAAGATTGTAAAGACAACCAAGCCGTAAAAGAAATTGGAATCGAGTGGACCGTGCAGCAATCCAAGGAGTTGATAAAAAAAGGAGTGCCAACACTTCATTTTTACACCATGGGTAAATCTGACCCTATTTATAGGATAGCAAAAGAGCTATTTTAGCGTATCTTTGACGCTTGTTTTTAGGAGGCTTTTACATGAAGACGATTCTGCCTTACGCAATTGCCGTCGCGCTTTTGCTAGCAGCCGGCCAGGCACGCGCCCAGCCGCAGAAAATCGATTCCCTTCTAAAAGTCCTCCCCCTGAATCCGGGGGGTGAAGCACACATCGACATCCTGAACAAGCTCGCGTTTTCCTACACGCTCGTGTCCGTTAACGAAGCAGAGAAATTTGTTTCCGAGGCCATACGTCTCGCGCAAGCCCGGCGCTACCAAACCGGATTGGCCGAAGGCTACAAAATTCTCGGCACCATTTCTTACCTGCGCGGCGACCATGAGAAGGCCATCGAATATTCCTATACTGCGCTAAAGATCTACGATGCGCAGAATGACAAGAGCGGCCAATCAAAGGTGCTCAACAACATTGCGCTCATCTTCATGGCGCGCAAAGATTTTGCGCGCGTCTACGAACTCACCATGCGCTCGCTCAAACTCAAACGCGAGATCGGCGACAGTGCCGGCGTGGCTACCTCCACATTGGCCCTCGGCGAATACTACACCAACGAGAAAAACTACGGCACCGCCCTGCGCTTCTGCAAGATAGCCTTGCAGCGCTACGAGGAAATGAAAGACGATTGGGGCACCAGCCACGCCCTGCTGCAGATCGGCGACATCTACGAACGCCAGCGAAACTATCTCTTCGCCTCCGCCAACTACTACGACGCCATCCGCTATGCCGTGATGGCCCGCGACAACGCACAAATGATCGCCGGCTACAAACAAATGGGAAAGCTCTTCCTGGAATTGCAACAGTTCGATTCATCCTATACCTACTTGCGCAAGGCCCTGTTGCTGGCCCGCAAAGCCGCCAGCAAGAACAGCGAGATGGAGACACAAAAAATCATGGCCGACTATTTTTCCACCATCGGCAATCTCGACTCGGCCCTCCGCTACACCAACAGCGCCAACCAGTTGGAACATGAGATCTTCGATGCCCTCAAATCCCAACAGATCGCCTCCCTCCAGATGGTGTATGACTTCGAGCACAAAGAACAGGAACTGCTCTACCAGCGGCAGCAAATACGCCGGCAATATGTGGCCATCATCGGCGTCAGCCTCATCCTCATCCTGTCCATCATCTTTGGTTTCAAGCTCTTCAACCTCAACAAGACCAACCGCTTGGCCAAGGAAAGCCTGCTAAAACTCAACGCCGACATCAACAAGATCAACGCCAACCTTGAGACCATGGTCCAGGAGCGCACCGAAGAGATCAAACAGCAAAATCAAAAACTCATCGAGTATGCCTTCTTCACCGCGCATGAAGTGAGAGGACCCTTGGCCAGAATATTGGGCCTGGTAGAGCTGGCAAAATTGAAAGAACTCCACCACGACCGCGAAGAAATTTTGATGCGACTAGAGAACGCCGCCAACGAATTGGACGACGTCATCCGCACCATCAACCGAAAACTGGAGAACAACCGGAAGCTCTAACACCCCTGCATTTCCTTTGCGCCAACTTTGCGCCCTTAGCGCCTTTGCGGTTTAACTCTTGACGAACTACACACCATGTAAGATTGATAATCCCCAACCGCGGCAACGGTCACCCGTCCCACAAAGTATCAACGAAACAAGACCCGCCAAAACTGCAACCCGTTTGCAGTAACTATTCGTAACGTTTCGAGAGTTTCGATTTTCAAGCTTTTCATGGCTCACGTTTTCTCAGGTTGTTTAGTCGGGCTCCCCACAAAAAGCCACCTATACTTTTGTGATCATGGAAGACCCTTTAAACCAATAAAATTTCACGGAAAGGAAAATAACAACCAGCCAACGCCCACTATCATCCGTTGTGAGACCGTTGTAAGTCCGGTGATAGTCCGTGTCAAAGCCCAGGATGAGCCATAGATAAGCCATACATAAGTCATAGATAAGCCCATCCATCGTCAAATCCATGCATCCCCCACGAAATAGCCACGTCACCTTATGGCTATGCCCCAAAAGGAAGACCCCAACAGGCCTTCTTTTTTATTGTATAGGACACTGGGTGAAGAGCAGGACCCAACGATACGTAGTTGATCATGTATATGAAAATTATTTTGAGCTGGTTGTTAAACTGCAATTCTATTGCAGTGGAAGAAATTAGTTTTAGCCGATGAGGACGCTGTCCTGGAATCATGTTAATTCTAAAAAAGCTGTGTGCTATGAAACTACTATTACTTTTTGTCCTGAGCATGGTTGTTTACTTGCCTGTTCACTCACAAACCAATTCATTAAGCGTCATTCCGCCCTCGCCCGATGCCGCTGCATTTGCCAAGTATGCTGAGGTTCCCACGGGAGGCTATACCGGAATTCCACCGATAGACATTCCGTTACACACAATTTCGAGTGGACGTGTCAGTGTGCCCCTTTCTTTGTCGTATCACGCGGGGGGAATAAAGGTTGAGGATGTTGCCAGCAATATTGGCGCAGGTTGGACGCTGCAAGGGCTAGCTTCGATCAGCCGGTCGGTACAGGGACTGCCTGATGATCAACCTCAGATGGGCTTTTTCAATAATGGAGTGCAAACCGACAAGCCCATTTCCAATGATGATATGTTTGAGATTGCACAAAATCACATAGACACCCAACCCGATGCCTACTACTTCAACGTCGGCAACTATTCCGGTCAGATCATTTTTGATCGCAACGGCAGGCCCTATACGATACCCCATTCCAATCTACTTATAAAACCCGGGATCGGCCCTTTAAGCGGAGGTAGCGACAGTTGGGAGATCACCACCGAAGACGGCACGGTCTACGTCCTTGACAGGAAAGAGATCACCACAGCCGTGACGTATTGCGCTGTGAACAATGGGATAGTCAATCAACCCCAGACACCCGCTTATGTATCGGCATGGTATGTAACCGAAATAAAGGAACCGCATCAAGCTAACACTGTCACGTTCTCTTATTTCTCGATACCCACGCTGAAATACGAAGTAAAAGGAACCATCAGCCAGACACATACCGACAACCTGGCAGTGGAACCCAGCAGAACTTCCTATTGCAATTCTGAAATAACCATAACAGCCTATGCAGTGATCGACAAGATCACTTACCGGGGAGGCTCGGTGGAGTTTGCGCGTGCCGCACGCCTTGATTTGCCGGGGGCGTTGCGCATCGGGGGAATGACCATCAAAAATTATCGAAGCGAAGTACTGAAGTCGTTTGTGTTTGATAACGACCACTATTTCGATGCGCTATGCAGCGGTTCTGAGTGCCTGCGTTTAAAGCTAAAGGCACTCACCGAAATCGGGAGCGATGGCTCGAAGAAACCTCCCTATAAGTTTACCTATAACTCTACCAAACTTCCTTCCCGCAAATCGCTGGACACCGACTACTGGGGCTACTTTAATAATAAAGGGAACACGCTGGGGTATCCTGATTTTCAAGACTATTTCGATGAGGCTCCGGACATTCACGCGCTTCCCGGCGACGACAAGGGCGCCGACCCCCAGGCAGCTATGGCGGGCGTGTTAACGGGCATCGACTACCCAACGGGTGGCTCCATCCAATACGACTATGAATTGAACGAAGTAATTTCACCCCGGCTCCGTAATAAAACCACGAAGCTTGAAACGTATTCCATCAAAAAAACGGCCGGCGATCCGGACCATCCCATCACAGAGGCCACGTTTACTATTAAGGGGTACTTTAAAAAGGGACTTTATGTGAGGGTCAAATACCAAACCACAGGTTGCCAGACCAAAACAGGACACGATGGTTCTGGTAATCGCGACCCGTCCGACACCCCCGGTCTTCCCGGAGTGCCGGATATTCCGGGTACACCGAGTGTTCCAGGAACACCAGGCCTTCCGGACGATCCGGGCACCCCCAAAGTTCCACCGGGTTCCGGTACGCCAGGCGACCCTGGCATCCCCAGCATACAAGCTAACTGTCCCAGTATACTGATAACCAACACCCGGAAGGCCACCGATCAGCATATTTTTCAAGCCGTAGACATCACGGAGGGCTCCTTGTTCCTGGACAACGGGACCTACAAGATCACCGTGGCGAACGTGACGGGAAATCAGACCTATTTTATGGATGCCTCGTTCCTGCCCGAAATTGATTCTCCAAATAAATATGGCGGAGGTCTGCGCGTGAAACATGTTTCAGTCGCGGACGACTTCGGGGGAGCAATCACAAAAGACTATAGCTACAACGACACCGATGGGACCACTACGGGAAGGCTATCGAACTATCCTAAGAACTACTATCAGGATATTCATTATGTCGCCGTGACTTACGATCCCAAGTTTCCTCCGGTGGAGCAGCTCGTAAATCGATTCACGCGCACGACCGAATCCAGCGCCACCCTGGGCAACACGCGTGGCAGCTACGTAGGCTATGGAAAAGTGACAGAAACCAATTCGGCGATGGGGACAAGTGAATACTACTATACGTCGATCTGGAAGTCTGAAAAAGAGAACTCGACCACTTATGTCGACGCCTATGTATACGATCTCCCCTTCGGCCCCGCGCAGTATGACAGAGAATGGACGCGTGGATTTCTGTCGAAGCAAATCGACTACAGTGACAAGGTGGTGAACAACAAAATGGTATCAACGCCCGTGCGAGAGGTGAATCATTTGTATTCCGTCCTGGGAACCGCCAACGAAATATTTGGCGTGAAGGCAGCCATTTACTCACACCACGACTTGCTCAAATCAGAAAACCAATACCGATCAACCCTTATCCAACGCTATGGAAATTTATCGTACGTACTCACCACTACCACGGAGGACGTAAAGAGCAGTAGCGGTACCGTGTCGGTAAAAAAGGAATACCAATTCAGTTCCACACACCGGCAACTGCAAATGGAAACCGAAACCTTCCTGGAAGATGCCGACACACCAGCGAACAATTGGCGCCGCACCACCAACTTCCGATACCCCGACGACTATACGATAACGTCCACCACCGACGACGCCGCGAATGCCCTGGATAAGATGATGAAGATGCACTTGGTGAACACTGTCATCGAAAAGCAAGTGTGGGAAACACGCAATAATCGCACGGCGCTGACGGATGCTGAAATAAACCTGTTCAATACCAATGGCTATGATCTTCGTCAAACCTTAAAGCTCAGCGCCGCCAAAGCACTAAGCGGTTACAAATCCTCCGCAATCAATGCCAGCGGCGCGTTCGAATATCAAAAGGCCAATTTCACGGCGGTGGTCACTTATGGCGCCTACGATGCGGCCAACGGCAACCTGGCCTTCTATACCTTACGCGATGGTACCCGCAAATCTTACCAATGGGGGTTGAACAAACTATATCCGGTGGCAGAGACCACACATACCGGTCAGGCACCTGCTTTTTTCATAGACTTCGAAGAAGATGGCAACAGCAGCGCCGGCGACGCACACACCGGCTCGAAAAGCAAGATCGGTGGCCTTCAATACAACCTCAAAAAACTCGTAACGGGCAGGTATGTATTGTCGTATTGGTCAAAGTCAACGGATCCCTTAAAATCAAATGACCTTTGGGAATATCAACAGAAATTGATAGATGTAACGGGGACCACATACGCCATTTCTCTGACCGGCCAAATTGACGACGTCCGGTTCTACCCGGAGGGCGCACAAATGACGACTGCCACCTATTTCCCGGGCGTCGGGGTTCAGTCTGCTACCGATGCCAACAACCTCACAACATATTTTAAATACGATGGCTTCGGCCGGTTGAAGACAGTGCGCGACACCGACCGGAACCTGGTGAAGAAACTTCAATACAATTACCGCGCAAAATAGTACCCGGTAGAGCCGGTTTAAAATTATCGTTAACCTTTTTGGCCCTCGTTGTACCTTATGAAAACCAAGATCAACTTCTTTTTTGTACTTATGATTTTAATACTGAAACATAACGTGCAAGGTCAGGGCTATTACGGTGGTCCGGATCAACAGCCCATACCGGCGTCTTTGTCATACAGTGGAGGCGCTTGTACGGGGAGCAGCATAACTATTTTCCTGATGCCAGGATCTGACTGCTATTCGCCGGTGGTACAGCCATCGGGATGGCACTTCAGCCGCACACCGAGTTCGATTAGTTATGAGACAACGAACAATGGTAGCAGCTACTCCCGGGTAGTGGCCACATGGAATACACCCGGCAATGTAAACATATACGCCAACTACTCCTGTGCCGGCAGCGGAAGTAGTGGTTCGTCCAATCGCATCGATGTGCTCATTGTCGCTGCTGTGGAGCCGTCGGTAACCATGTCGACGGATGTTCAAAGCGTGTGCCAGGGCGATAGAATTCAATTGAGAGCGTCGCCCGTAAATGGTGTTGGCGCCTACAATCAGCAGCCCGCATATTCATGGTATCTGGACGGTGCGTCGGCACCGGTCCATGTAGGTCAGGAAAACCCTTACAACGGCCTAGATACCCGCAATATTGGCCCGGGCTTACGTACGATCACGGTGACCATGACGAGTGCCGCGGCGTGTCTGACCCACAATCCTTCATCGCCTTCGCCTGGCATTACCTTCCAGGTAAATGCTCCGGCTTCGCTTACGGCCACGTTTAACGCCAACCCATCGTATTGTGCCAACGCAACATCATTCCCGGTGACCATCAATGCCCATGGCGACGGCCCGTTGACATATCAGTGGTATCGAAATAACATTCTTATAGCCACCACCTCGCAAGCCTATTATGCTTATGACTATCTAGCCGATGGCGACCAACTATATGGCATAGTTTCTTCTGCCGCCGCGTGCCCACCGCCGCCCCTCAGCACGAACGTTGTCACCGCCCACCTAACCAGCGCCGTTACGCCAGAAGTTTCTATCGAATTGAACAAAATTAACTACTGTGTCGATGAAACAATGGAATACAGCGCCTCAGTAGCGGGCGCGTCCGCCATCGGAGCATCCTATCGTTGGACGCTCAATGGATCGCAGATCTCCACGTCCGGTTCGGGAACCATCCCTGTGGGCCGACCCGATGCAACGGGCCTATACTTCAACACTGACGATGTATTGGCAGTAGAAGTAAGCGGTATAACGGGAACTTGTCTGAACTCCACCACGGCCAACAACTCAACGTCTGCGATTCCAATAACAATTGATGAGCTCCCAACCGTAACCATTTCCTCGACCGGCACCGTTCGGATAAAAGATTGCGCTACTTGCTCGGAGTACATCAAGGTTACTGACTTCAATCCCGCCTATCACTACACCTGGCTGAAAGATGGGCAGGCGGTAGCGGCCCCAAGAATACCATATGAATATTATGCTGAAGAAAATGGAGTCTATTCCGTAACGGCTTCGTCGGGGAAGTGCAAGGCCACGTCTGCGTCGTTGACCGTGCTGATCAACAAAGCGCCCAAAGTCAATGCGGGCCCCGATGTCACCGTAACCCTTCCCATCGAAAGCCTCACCTTGACCGGTACGGTCAGCGACGACGATGGCGATCCACTCACTGTGAAATGGACCGAAGCCCAGGGCAACGTCTTCCCCAACATGGACCAACTGTCGCTCGTGCTCACGGGCCTGCACAAGGGTACCTATACGTTCACACTTACAGCAGACGATGGCCTGGAAACTGCCAGCGACCAGGTGACGGTCACCGTTCGGGAGCCGCCCAACAATTATAACTACGTACGCCAGAACATTATCCAGGTCAAAGGCGCCGACGAGAATGTCGTCGAACGCCTGCCCATTGGCCAACGGCTGGAAAACTATACGTATTTTGATGGGATAGGCCGGCAGATTCAAACCGTCGTCACACAGGGTTCTCCTCAACTGAAAGACATGGTTCAACCCATCGACTACGACGCGTTGGGCCGCGAAGCAACCCACTATTTGCCCTATACATCAAAAGAGAATACAGGGTACTACAAAAAATCACTGGGTGCCCAGGGCGCTTTTTATAAAGCTAGCAACGACAATGTTGCCAACGACGACGCTCCCTATGCTGTTACGGTCTTTGAAGTGAGCCCGCTGGGTCGTGTGCTGGAACAAGGGGCACCTGGTGCCTTATGGCAACCCCATCGCGAAAATTTTGAAGCCACCCAGTACTATTCCATCAAGTATGCCTACGAGACCAACGTCGCCGGCGAGGTGGTTAAATGGCAATACACAGCGCCGGCGGCCATAGACGCACTTGGACAACTAACAACGGGAGACGGTATCAAACCCGACTATTATGCGGCCAGCCAGCTTTATAAAACCCGGGTCAAAAATGAGGATCAATACGAATCGGTCGAATACAAAGACATGGAGGGTAAGCTCATACTGAAACGGAAACAAGTAACGGCCACGACCTGGGCCGATACGTATTACGTTTATGACGACCTGAACAATCTGGTCATCGTCATAACTCCCGAGGCTACTAAGCGAATCCTCCAAACTACTTCCGAATATCTCGGCAAGGCGACTAAGACCAAGGAGACCTTTCTCAATCAGTGGACCTTCCGGTATTCTTATGACGAGCAGCATCGACAGATCGTAAAACAAGTGCCCGGCGCCGCGGCAACGTACTACGTATACGACGGCCGGGATCGCCTCGTGCTCACCCAGGACGGCCAACTGCGCGCCAAAAAGCAATGGTTGTTCACAAAATATGACACCCGCAACCGCCCGATGGCCACCGGTTTGTGGGACGAGCCCCTCCAGTTGTCACAGCAAAAAGTTGTTGGAGAGCTGACAAAGTTCTACAAAGACGCTACCCACACCTATGGCGAAACACCGTCGACCGCCAGCGATAACGTGCATCGCTACACGCACAATTCTTTCCCGGATGTGACGGCTGATAAATTTCTTACGATCACCTATTACGATGACTACGCTTTCACATCACAAAACACTGTGGCCGCTTTCCTCGCCTTCGACCCCCACCAACTGGACCCAACGCCCACCGACAATGGCCAGGAAACAACCGCTTTCGATCGCCTCGATGGAATAATTACCGGCACTAAAGTCAAGGACCTTGAGGCCACCACCACCTGGTACTACACCGCAATGTACTACGACCATCGCCATCGCCTCATCCAAATCCAATCCCAAAACCAGAAGGGCGGTGTGGACGTTACCACGCATGTGTATGATTTCGCGGGCAAAGTGATGAGAACAAGCAACAAACACAACGCGCCGGGCATAATCAACACAACAGGCGACATCGTCGTTACCCAAAAGTTTAACTATGATCCCGCCGGCCGCCTGCTCACCACATTCCACCAGGTAGGCAGCGGACCCGTTGTCATCCTGTCGCAGTTGAAATATAACGCATTGGGGCAACTCATCGAAAAGAAGCTCCACAGCACCGACAACGGCGTCACATTCAAAGAACCCATATCCTATACCTACAACATCCGCGGTTGGCTGGTGGGCATAAACACCGACCCCGACGTGTACACTACACCCGTCGACCGACTGTTCACGCAACGATTGTTCTTCAACGAAGATGGCAACATAAGTGGTCAGACCTGGACGCGCCAAAGCGACAGCGGCGAATCCTATTTCTATGCCTACGATACACTGAGCAGACTCAAGACATCCCGATATCATAACTACAAAGCCAAATATAAGTTTGGGTTCATGGAGGCCGCCTTCGATGAATTCATTGCCGGCGAATACGACAAGGGCTATGATCTCAACGGCAATATCCTGCGCATTGTCCGCAACGGAAAAAATAGCAACAACACCTACGGTTTGGTAGACGATCTTAAATACCAATACACTGGCAATCAACTCACACGGGTGGACGATGCCGTGCCCGACGACGCCAAGGCCATGGGCTTTAAAGAGTCGAAGGAAGCCAACAACGAATACAGCTACGACACCAATGGCAATATGGCCGCCGATGCCAACAAGGACATCCTGTCCATCACCTACAACTATCTCAACTTGCCCCGGCAAGTAGCCAAACTGAATGGAGAGTACCTGATCTACTCCTACGATGCGACGGGCAGGAAACTGGGGCAAGATCAGTATAATGCCAGCGGTGTGTTAAAGAAGCGATCGGAATACCTCGGCGAACTCTTCGTGGAGAACAACGTGCTGCAATTCATCAACCATGAAGAAGGACGTGTAGTCATGAACACGAGCACACCCGAATATCAATATTTCCTCAAAGACCATCTCGGCAACATCCGGACCACGCTCACGACCAAACAAGAAACGGAGTCTGTAACGGCCACACTGGAAAACGCCACACGCAAAAAAGAATTGGGCCAGTTTCTATACCTGAATGAAGCCGTCCTCATCAAGAGCGACCTCTTCAACCACACGCCCAATAGCGCCACCAAGGTTTCCACCCGGCTCAGCGGCCACGACGGCACCAACGGCACTAAAGCCGAGCGCGTGGGCCTGGAGCGCTCCATCAGCGTCATGCCCGGCGACGTCATTAACATGGAGGTCTACGCCAAATACCTGAGCGCCGACAAGACCAAATGGTCCGCCGTCATGGTCAACCTCATGAGCCTGATCGCCTCTGGCAGCACCAAGGCCATCGTCGACGGTGGAGCACCCGGAAGCCATGGCACCACGCCGTTCCCCTGGCCCGGCCACGACGACAACAAGGGCTCCGACGACGGCACCAACGACCCGCCTATGGCCTTCATGAACTGGCTTGTCTTCGACCGCGACTACAACGTCCTCACCCATGGCGCTAAACGCATTACCACCGACGGCGCCGAAGACGGCTCAGGCAAAACCTTCTCCAAAATCCAGGCCCAGGTCACCATTTCCGAACCTGGCTACATGCTAGTATATTTAACAAACGACAGCGAACCCGGCAAAGAGCGGGACGTGTTCTTTGATGATTTCACGGTGGAACAGGTGAAGTCGGCGGTTATAGACCAAACAGATTATTACGGGTTTGGTATGGTGGCGCAGTCGCATAGGAGGGAAGGTAGCTTTAAACAAGACTATTTGTTTAATGGTAAGGAAATCCAGGATGAGCTGGATCTTGGTTGGCTCGACTACGGGGCGAGGATGTATATGCCGGATATTGGACGGTGGGGCGTGATGGATCCTCTGATGGAAAATTTTATGAGCGTAAGTCCCTATAATTATGCGCTAAACGGTCCGACGATTTTCAATGACATCGAAGGATTGCTGCCAGGTGATCCTAAATATACAGGCTCTGGGAACGTTGTAATAATAATTTCAGATGGACCGGGGTATCCAACTTTTGACACAAGTCCATTGGACGCGACACTATGGGATTATGGGATTTTTAGCAATTTGTCAGATGCACAAGATTGGATTAGAAAAACATATGGACATGATAACATAGGAATTAATAATTTAGTCATTCGCACACACGGTGCTAGTGGTACTCACGAAACACAATCAGCAATACTCGACGGCCCTCAACAAAATCATACTTATAGTGATTCAGAAGATTTTGACTACGGTTCAGAGCAAGGAGGCGAAGCCGTTGCGGCTATAATCAATATCGCCAGTTATTTAAAGAAAAATGCTAGCGTTTTACTCACGGCCTGTGGAGCATCGCAGCAAGGGACTCTATTGGCGAATTCCATATTTAAAGCGATTTCCGGGAAAAAGAAGAACTTAACTATGTATACCAATGGCAGCCTTTCGCAGATAATATGGGCAAGATCCAGGAAAATAAAAGTAGGATCACATTGGAATTCAACTTTGAATCAATGGAAACCATGGACCATGACGACGGCTAATGGATCAAGGCCAATAAAACATGTTCCGGGAATTAGTGCCGCGGGAAGATTTATTTTCTTTCCATCGGACGCAGGATCATCCAGTGGTAGTTCTTCGTCGGACAGAGGGCGAAAGAAAAGGAAATCTAATAGTAGGGCAAAATCTTCCGACTAAATATTGACTCTAAAATCGTAGTACAAACTAAATCATTTTTTATGAATTGCGGAGCTTTCAAAGTTAATCAAAAACAACTTTTTGCAGTTTTGTTGATGTTGTTTTTTGTTCTATCTCTGAGTTGTAACAGATCACGGGATTTGAAGAGGGATGTTGTTGATGAGATAAAGGTGTCTGATGTGATTATGTTTGCCAAGTCGCATTTCTCAAGCTATGAAGGGGCTTCTTCAGTGACCGAGAAATACGACAACTTTGATTTCAATTCTCTGAAACCCTCTAAGCGCACAAATCCAATGGCCAGTTATGTTAAGGTATTCTATAATGAACGGAGGGAGCTTGTAAAGGTGCTAAGTCTATCAAAATTTAAGGACAGTGACTTTGAATTTAATTTCGTGCAGAATCGAGAGTTTAATTATACCATTTTTTTTGCGAGGCAAATCTATGATACCCAGTATGAAAATGAGCAAGGTGATGTGGTAGATGGATTTTTTCTCGTCATTAACAATCGTTGCTTCTTTTTAGGGTTTCAAGAACCGTTTTGCATAATGGAACTAAATGACGATTTGAAAGCTGTCGAAACTTTAAAATTTAGATTGAATAGATTGGAATATGGGACTAAGGTTAATTATAATGATCAAATTCATCTTTATTCCGAAACTTTCTACAAGCCTAAGAAAGTTTTTGAGTTTGATAAAGAGACATCAGTATCTGACGTAATAAGGCAATTTGAGTCAATAGATATTGATTTTATTTTTTATAATGAACAGAGAATTGGTTGGGTTAAAAATCTCGATCACTTGCCATTGTGGATTTTTGGCGGGCTTCACGAATACGACTTCTCTGAGTCTAAATGACAGGTAATAACAAAGGAAGCTAATGGACTCTAATTTCCCTCATAATGTAATGGTTTGATCTTGGCTTTCTTTTTACTGCACTATTTTGTGGTCTGCAGCGGGCACGGCCGACCTGTCGTTGTTAATTATTTATTATGAGCCACAACAAACTCCATTAAAACATGAAAGATAGTGGGCTCCTCCTTCTGTTGAATGCGTCTTTTAATTATTTAATCTGATAAACCCATGTGAAAATGACTAATTTAATCAAGCTAATCCTGGCCTTTGTGATGATCATCATGATGTCGGACGAAACGCTGAAAGCGCAAGTGCTCGAAACGGGTATCGTTTTTACCGGCGATTCGGAGGATGACGATAGAGGACAGGAAAAGGGTCCATGACAACATCGTTTGGAACAGTGTTTCAATAGTGAAATGAGCGATGAGATGTATTCCCGTATCGCAAAGAAGATAAAAGT
>CBIHQM010000029.1:0-27640 GCA_966211885.1 uncultured Chryseolinea sp. | reverse complement strand
GACAATCATCTCCGTCAGGTCCGGGTCGCTTTTCACGGAATCCTGCAGGTAGCCTTTCAACATCACCTGGATCTCGAATTTCAACGACGGGTTTGCCTTCACCAGACGCGTTAATTTTTTCAAGGCCGTCTGCGACGATGCCTCGAGCTCGCTGCTGTTGGGTTTGAAGATCACAGCGTCCAGGCTAAGCTCGTCGCCTGCCGCGGGTTGTTTCAGGGTGACATTCACTTTTTCTTTCTGCGGTGTTTTGTCGGTCGTCAGGTCAAAGCGTTTGGTGAAGTAGGTGATGTTGCTTTGCTCGGGGTCGATCGACAATTCATAATGACTGCCTTCCCGCAGGTAGACCTGGTAGGATCCATCGGCGAGCGGTCGTCCACTGTACACGCGCTTGCTTTGATCGAGATCGGTGATGTCGATGTAGGCCGCCGTCGGTGCGTTGGTGGCGTCTGTTATTTTACCTTCTACTTTCATCATGCCTTTCGGCCGAAGTTCTTGCGGGATGAGGAACTCAACGAGCTCGCTGTTCTTGCGAGGTCCGGGGGCTTCCTTTAATAAGTATCTTCCCAGGGCGGCAACGCTCACAAATTGATCGTCCTTTTCGGTGTTCACAAAATCCATCGGCACGGGATCAGACCATTTTCCATTGGCGAATCTTGTCAGGTAAAGATCCATGCCGCCTTTGGTGCTCGCCATTTTGTTAGACGAAAAAATCAGGGTTTCGCCATCGGCCATGATGCGCGGGGTTTGGGAGTTGCCGGTGTTGATGTTGGCGGGAAGCTCCACGGGTTCGTCCCACTGGCCGTTGGGTTTTTTCTTCGAATAAAAAAGTTTGCAGCCATCGGCTTTGCTCTGATCCATTTTGTCGCATCGCATAAAATACAACGTGGTCTCGTCGGCGCTTAGGGAAGGACAACCTTCGTTGGATTTTGTGTTCACGGGCAGCATCAGGTTCACGGGTTCGGCCCATGTGGTGCCTTTCAATTCGCTCACCATAATATCATAGCCACCCACGACAGGCGACTTGGTGGAGGTATAGAATAGTTTTTTGCCATCGGCGTTGAGCCCAAAGCCCCGCAGGTAAACAAGGCGGTGGTTGATGTTTTTTGGAATGGTCACTGGCTCCGTCCAATCGTTTTCACGCGACGTGTAGGAAAGCGTGAGCGCGCCGTCTTCGCCATTGTCGGAAATGAAGAGCAGGGCATTGCCGTCGTGACTGATGTAGGGATCAAACAGGTTCAGAGAAGGGTGGTTGATAATTCCGGGGAGACGCCGCGTTTTGGCCTGGGCCCAGAGTGTGGCCGTGGGAAGGGCCAGAAGCAAAAGCATGCTGAACAATTTTTTCATAGGGTCGCAGTATGGACAATTAAAAGTAGCGAATTCTTTACCAAGGGCGCCGCTCCGCACGACGGACCTGAAATATTTTCAGATTTTCAGCAGCCCCAAAAGGTTTTTCGGATTTGCACCGTACCTTGGTAGTTGCATAATTCAAGTCCTAATTCCGTGCCATGATACAGGTAATTCCGTCCATAGCCATCCGCAAAGGTAAAGTGGTGAAGATGCGCAAAGGCGATCCGTCGAGCGAAAAAGCATACAACGAAAACCCGCTGGACCTGGCCAAGCGTTTCGAAGACCACGGCATCGAAGTCGTTCACCTGGTCGACCTTGATGGCGCCGAAAAGGGAAGTCCCGTCAACTGGCATGTGCTGGAAGCGGTGGCCGGCTACACCGACCTCAAAGTAGATTTCACCGGCGGCATCTCCACCGACGGCGACATCAGCAAGGCCTACGAATTTGGCGCGGACTACATCACCGCCGCCAGCATTGCTGTGACCGACCCCGAGCTTTTCGCGTCCTGGATCATTTCGTACGGCCGCGAGAAAATGACGCTGGGCGCCGATGTGGTCGACCGCACCACCAAGCAACTCCTGTTCCGCGGCTGGCAAAATCGCTCCCAACTCACGCTCTTCGAACACCTGGAATATTTTTATTCCCGCGGATTGAAATACGTAAAGTCCACCGACGTGTCGCACGATGGCGTGTTGGAAGGACCGGCCTTCGAATTCTACGAAGAGATCGTCCAAAAATTTCCCGAAATATGCGTTCTCGCGAGCGGTGGCGTGCGCGGCGTAGACGACATCAAGCGTCTGAATGATATGGGCATCTTTGCCGTTATTTTTGGCAAGGCCTACTACGAAGGCTTTCTCAACCTGAAAGACCTGGAACAATTCCTGGTGAAAAAGGAATCGTAGAAAGATTGTAGAAGCGTTCTCCCCTAAAAAATATATTTCACTCCTACTGTAAAATTCCGACCGAGATCGTCGGCGTAATACTTCATGCGGTTGGTGTATTCGCGGTAGCTGGTGTTCAACATATTGTCAACACCAACTTTCAGATCCATTCGCGAAGATCCAAAAGCATGCGAGATGCCCGTGGAGAAACCACAGAGAAAATAGCCATCCGGCGCCGGCATGAAGTCGAAGTTCGGAATGGGCTGGCCGGCATCTTCCAACGCCTGGATCTGCTCGACCGACATGTACTGCGGCGCACGATTTTGCTTTGCCACATATTTCAGACGCAGATCGGCATAAAAATTCTTCCAGCTTTTATGCTGCGCTTTTTCATAGCGCAAGCCGACTTCGTACCGATTGGAGGGAATAAAAACCAGGTAGTCGTGATTCACCTCATCGGTCGCCCTGAGCAACGAAGCCCTTGCTGTAAGTTTTAACGACCTGTATAACCAGTAAAATGCGGAAAGGTCAGCGCCCAGAAACGAAGCGTCGGTTTGGCGATAGTTGAAATAGGGCGTGGGACCCGTGAACGTCTGCGTAATGCCCGACGGTCTCAGATAAATATAGTTGAAGATGTAGTTGTAATACCCCGACGCCTCCACGGATATTTTGTCGCGATCGTAATGCCAGGTGGCTACCCATTTTAAAGCGTTCTCGTTTTTATAGTCGGTTTTATTTATGTCCAGAATTCCCTCGTTGCCTCCCAACAGCAATCCATATTCGACGGCGCCCGCGCTCTGATGCCGCCCAAAGCTATAAAGCTCGGCCACATGCGGGGGCCGCCATGCACTCCCGACTGACGTTACGAATTGCATGAATTTGCCAATACGCCGATTGACGCCCAGGGTGCCGGTCATGCTGTGAAAATTAAGCTGACTGTGGTAGGGCGCGTTTTTATAGTCATAGCCGGACACATCGTAATGTTTGAAATCATAGCGCCACCCCGCATCGACGGTCCAGGCGCCGGCATGAAACTTTTCAACGATGAATGCACCCCCCGACGTACTTGTGAAATTGGGAATGAATGGGATGCGCTGCGTTCCATAAATGTTGTTGTTGTCCTGCAGCATTCCATTCAAACCCACGCTGCGTTCGGTCTTTGTACCCGCGTGCAGCCACTCGAGGTCGAGCGTGTGCGTATACAACTTCAGGTTGATCGAAGGAATATCATTCAAATTGCCCAGGCGCACATCGAATTCCTTTCGCTTGTTGATTTGCAACCCGTATTGAAAGCGGTAAGTATTTTTCCCTTCCACATGCTCACCGTTCAGTTTGAACAGATCGTGACTTACCTCCTGACGCGGGTTTTTTATTTGATACGTGAAATCCTCCGTATTTTGAGGTGGCTCACGCTCGAGTGCATTTTCAAGGTCTTGCACGCTCCCCACGACGGAGCCCCTCAGAATGCCGAGATTACTTTTGAAGTGGCTGTAGAAGGCTTCGATCCCATTTTTCTTTTTATGATATCCCGCGGCAGCGGAATAATTCAACTCGTTAAAACCGGTATTCGACAACACATAGTCCGGCGCATGAAAATCGCCTCCCTTTTTGCCGGTGCCCTGCACTCTCCATCCAAAACCCTCCCATTTTTTCGAGCCTCCCTGCAGCATGCCGGATGCAGTCCCTGAACGGCCATTGGAGTTGGCGATCATATTCCATTCCCCACCCAACGTGGCGTCTATCGGAAGCGGAGCGGGATTGACGAGGATAACACCCCCTAAAGCATCGGTGCCATATTTTATCGCCCCGGCATCTTTGATCACCACAATATTGGAAGCAATAAACGGATCAATTTCCGGAGCGTGCTCTGCTCCCCACTGCTGCCCCTCATGGCGAATGCCGTTGTTGAGGATCAATATCCGCTGGCTGTGCACGCCGTGGATCACGGGTTTAAAAATCGTGGGGCCCGTTTGAATGGAATTCACGCCCGGCATTTCGCGCAACACCTCACCAAAGGATCTGCCTTTCGCTTCGTCCAGGGTTTTGCCGCTTAACACAGAGATGCTTTGTGTTTCATTCTCGGTCTTGAACTTGTCTTCGATCACCACTTCTTCCAGCACTTCGTCTTCTTCTTCCATCTCGATTTGGAGCACTTGTGAAGCTTTTAAGTTGATGGATTGCTGCTGATCCCTGTAGCCCAGAAATTTTATGGTGACGGTATATTTTCCGGCACAAAGACCGGCCATATGATAATGACCGTCAGCGTCGGTGGCCACCCCTTTCTCCAGACCCGAAATAAAAACGGCGGCGCCCGGCAATGGCTCGCCTTGCTTGGACGCGATCGTCCCCGAAAGCACAAGGTCGCAGGACTGCTGGGCTTTTGCCTGGAATGCCAGCAAAGCGGTGAGGAAAATTAAAATTCTAATGGAATTGGTCATTTTGCAACAAGGTTGCAAATAAGCGAATGGAAAGCAAAAAACCTCAGTCTACTATATCCTGAAGTTTATATTTCTCAAAAAGATAATAGAGGAAATTGAAGGAAAGGACAGAGTCATCGCTGTGGGAAGAGGGCTTATTGGCGTTTTTTCCGCTTTCTGCGGCAGTCTTCACGGTGCGATGCGCGTTATTGCGGTTGGCTAAAGAGTCTTTTACGGCCGGTGTCTGGAGTTTGTGGATGGCCTGGGGTTCCATTTCGCTGGACGAGGAAGAGTAAATGACTTTGTCTCTCTCTTTTTCGGCTTCTGCGTCGTAGGTGCCGGCGTCTAGGGCGGGGAAGGTGTTATCTTGGGCATGCGCCGTATTTATACCCAGTAGCGATACCAGGCTCAGGCTTATGGCGAACAAGATGTAATGAAGTTTTATCTTCATGGTTTTGCAAAACTAATGCAGGAACACCAGAATTTAATTTTTTGTTTCTGAAAAGTACAAAATTAAACGGTCATTCCCAGTTCTTTGGTATCGCAACAGTATGGAATTTGGCTTGATGTAAGCAATTTTATGTTTTTGTACGCTTTTTAACCCCTAAACGCATGCTTTCACCAACCATACAGTGGGACGATTTTATGAAGGTAGACCTGCGCGCCGGCACCATTGTGAAGGCCGAACCCTTCCCCGAGGCCAAAAAACCCGCCATCAAGCTGTGGGTCGACCTGGGTGAGTTGGGCATAAAAAAATCCAGCGCTCAAATTGCGAAACATTATTCCCCCGAAACCCTGGTGGGAAAGCAGGTAATATGCGTGGTCAATTTTGCACCGCGTCAAATTGCCACTTTCGTCTCCGAAGTGCTGGTCACGGGTTTTCCCGACGAGGAGAATTTTGTGGTGCTGAGTAGTATCGATAAAAAAGTGCCTAACGGCGCGCGTCTTTTCTGATCCATGATCCGCTTTTCACAGCTCGAGTCCATTACCGGCGGGAGGACCATCTTGTTTTCTTCCGATACGCCCGTCACCACCATCAGTCTCGACAGCCGCAAGGCCTCCGCGGCCGAGGGCACGGTTTTTTTTGCCATCCGTGGCGAGCGTCACGATGGTCATGACTATTTGCAAAATCTCTATGCCCAGGGAATCCGCCAGTTTGTGGTGGAGCGCCCGTTGTCTTCGCCGGAAGTTTTTAAGGACGCCAACGTCATTTTGGTGGGCTCGGCCATTGATGCCTTGCAACGGCTGGCGGCATTTCATCGCAGCGCGTTTTCTATCCCCGTAGTGGGCATAACCGGCAGCAACGGAAAGACCATCATCAAAGAATGGTTGTTCCAAATGTTGTCGAAAGACCGCGTGGTGGTTAAAAATCCCGGCAGCTATAATTCGCAGATAGGTGTGCCGTTGTCGGTTTGGCAGATGCAGCCGCATCATCAGCTGGGAATTTTCGAGGCGGGGATCTCGCGCCCGGGCGAAATGGAAAAAATAGCGCAGGTGATGCAGCCCACCATTGGGATCTTCACCAACATCGGTTCGGCGCATGACGAGGGATTCAAGAACCGGGAGGAAAAAATCCGCGAGAAGTTGAGGTTGTTCGATCATGTGCAAACGCTCATTTATTGCCGTGATCATAAGACGCTGCACGACATTTTGTTAAAGCGGGGTCTGTCCACGTTTTCCTGGGGCGCTTCGCCCGAATCCGATCTGCAGGTCACACCCCACGACAATGCCTGGGCCATCCGTTATAAGCAGCAAACGGAGATCCTCAGGTTACCCTTCACCGATCCGGCATCGATCGAAAATTGCCTGCATTGCGTGGCTTTGTTGCTGACGATGGGCTATTCTTTTTCTTTTATCCGCGAAAGCGTGCAAAGCCTGCGCGGTGTGCCCATGCGCATGGAGCTGAAAGAAGGCATTTATCAAAGTCAAATTATTGACGATACCTACAACAATGATCTGGGTGGCCTGGAGATCGCGTTACAATTTCTGGCACATCAGCATCAGAAAAAAAAGAAGCGCGTCATCCTCTCCGACATTCTGGAATCGGGGTTGGAAGACGAAGCGCTGGTGAAAAAAATTGCCGGACTGTTGACTAAAAATGGCACGCCGGCTTTTGTAGGTGTGGGGCCTGTGTTAGGTCGTTATCAAAACGTGTTTCCCGCCGGATCGTTGTTCTATGCTTCAACCGAAGACTTTCTGGCGCAATTCGATTTTGATTTGCTGCAACAGGAAGTGGTGCTCGTGAAGGGCGCTCGCGTTTTTGCTTTCGAAAAACTTGTGGGCCGTTTGCAACGTCAGGTGCATGGCACCGTGATGGAGGTGGACTTGAACGCGCTGGTACACAATTTCAACTATTTCAAATCTACTCTGCGGCCCTCCACCAAGATCATGGTGATGGTGAAAGCCTTTGCCTATGGCAGCGGGAGCACCGAGATCGCCAACTTGCTGCAATATCACCAGGCCGACTATCTTGGAGTTGCTTACGCGGATGAAGGCGTTGCGTTGAGAAAAAACAACATCACCCTGCCCATCATGGTGATGAATCCCTCTGAGGAAAGTTTTGACATCTTATTTAGTCAAAACCTGGAGCCGGAGATCTATAGCTTCAAGATCTTTCATGCCCTGTTGAATTATCTGCAGGGCAAACCCTGCAAGATCCATTTGAAGCTGGACACGGGCATGCACCGCCTGGGTTTTGAATCCACGCATTTAAATGAGGTCATCGCCTTGTTGCTGGCCAACCCGCAAATCCGTGTCGCCTCTATTTTTAGTCATTTGGCGGGGGCCGACGAAGCCACACACGATGATTTTTCAAGGGCGCAAGGCCGCGCTTTTGAGACCTCGGCAAATCAAATCTCGAAAGCCCTTGGCTACCGGCCGCTCTACCACATTTTAAATTCACCCGGCATTCTTCGCTTGCCCGAGCTGCAGTTCGACATGGTGCGGTTAGGCATCGGGTTGTATGGCGTGGACCCGACCAGCGAGGTCCATCCCCTCAAACCCGTGGTTACGCTAAAGACCATCATCTCCCAAATAAAAAAGATCGACAAAGGCGAAAGCATTGGCTATGGAAGACGCGGCGTGGCCGAAAAAGACCTCACCATCGGCACGATTGCCATTGGTTATGCCGACGGATTTAGCCGCGCGTTCAGCCGGGGAGCGGGGCGTGTGTTGGTGCATGGAGCGCCCGCAAAAGTGATTGGCAATGTGTGTATGGACATGACCATGGTGGACATCACCGGCATCGATGCCCGCGAAGGCGACGAGGTGATCGTGTTTGGAAAGGGCCTGCCCATCCAGGACGTGGCGGCTTCGATCAACACCATCTCCTATGAGATCCTGACCAGCACCAGCGAGCGGGTGAAGCGGGTCTTTGTTTCGGAAGGGATCTGATCCCTGGGAAGCATCAGCCGCCGCAGCCGAGGTTCTTTTTCAGGTTGCGTTTGGGAAGACCGCCGAAGTCGAATGGGTCTTCTGTTTCCTCCGGCTGTTTTTCCTGGGGGACTTTTTCTTCCGGTTTGGGCTGGGGCTTTGTTTCCGGTGTCTCTTTGGGCGTCTTCTGATCCGTATTTGGAGTTTCCATGTTGCTGCGGGATGGCCGTTTAAAAGGTCTAACACAAAATTAGGGCGAATCGCTCTCCAAAAACCGGGATTAATGGGAATCCCGACCTCGGTTCCTTACTTATTTAAAATATCCCGCAGGAAACCGTATCTCAGGTTTTTATCTGTCATAAATCATTGTTTGAGAGGGGAACCGCCTTTATATTTGCCTTGTTTAAATTTAATCTAAATAAGAGGAAATGGCGGGCAGTTCAAAAAATGTGGCGGAAATGCATCCGGGTGAGGTGGGCATTGTTTCCGGATTTACGGATGACCATCTGTCGGTGAAGCTCATGGAAATGGGATGTCTTCCCGGCGCCGCCGTTCGCTTCAATTTTACAGCCCCGTTTGGCGACCCGGTATGTATCAGCGTCTCGGGCTATGAACTATCCCTCCGGCTGGAAGAAGCCGCCACGATCTCAATTCTCGATTAATGACCTCGTCGCGGAAGCCTAAGATTGCTCTGGTGGGCAACCCGAACTCGGGGAAATCTTCGCTGTTCAATCACCTCACAGGCCTCAACCAAAAGATCGGGAATTTTCCTGGCGTTACGGTCGAAAAAAGGACCGGCCATTCACAACTTCCCGACGGCACCACAGCCGACATTATTGACCTTCCCGGTATTTATAGCATCTATCCCCGCAGCCTCGACGAACAAATTGTGGCCGAGGTGTTGCTGGACCATCACTCCCCTTCTACCCCCGATAAAATTGTTGTCATCGTAGACGGCACCAACCTGAAGCGCGGGTTCTTGTTGCTCACGCAGATCATCGATATGGGCCTTCCCACGATTTTGGCCTTAAACATGATGGACCTGGCCGCCAAGGCGGGCATCAGCTACGATTTCAATGCCCTGTCAAAAAAAATAGGCGTACCTGTCGTGGCCATCAACGCCCGCAAAGGTGTTGGTCTCGACGAGTTGAAAAAGCTGATGGCAAAACCATTGACGCCAACCGAGAAGCCTGTCTTTTCAATTTGGCCGGAAGTCGAAACTGCCGTGAAGGAACTTCGCGCCACCTTGAACGTCGACAACGATTATGAAGCGTATCAATTCCTGGAACAGCCAAAATCGCTCAAATTTCTTGGCGCCGCCGATCAGACGAAGGTCACGAACATTCGAAATAAGTATTCTTTTTTCCCGGGCAAATTTCAAGGTGCCGAAACCATTCAGCGGTATAGCTTCATCCAGGATCTGCTCAACACCGTCACGCTGAAGGCATCTGATCATTCGTGGAAGAAAAATTCCTCGCGCCTCGACCAGATCGTCACGCACAAGGTGTGGGGATATCTCATTTTCTTCGCTCTGCTCTTTCTTATTTTTCAATCCATTTTTGCCTGGGCCCAAGTGCCGATGGACCTCATCGACACCGGCTTCGCCAAGCTGAGTGCTTTTTTGGGCTCCGTGCTTCCAGAAGGGCCGCTCAGCAGTTTGGTGGCTGAAGGGTTGATCCCCGGCATCGGCGGCATCATGATCTTTATTCCGCAGATCGCTATTTTGTTTGCTTTTATTTCGGTGCTGGAGGAATCCGGCTATATGGCCCGCGTTGTCTTCCTCATGGACATGGTGATGCGCAAGTTCGGGCTCAATGGCAAGAGCGTTGTGCCCCTCATGTCGGGTGTGGCCTGTGCCATTCCTGCGATCATGGCTACACGCACCATCGAAAACTGGAAAGAGCGAACCATCACCATTTTTGTGACGCCCCTCATGAGCTGTTCGGCGCGCCTGCCGGTGTTCACGATCCTTGTCGCCCTCATTGTGCCCGACGAAAAGGCATGGGGCTTTTTCAATTTGCAAGGTCTGGCGTTGATGGGCCTGTACTTACTGGGATTTGTCGCTGCCCTGGTTTCTGCCTATGTGATGAAGCTTTTGATCCGCGTCAAGGAACGCAGCTATCTCATCATGGAGCTTCCCACCTATCGCATTCCCAAGTGGTCGAACGTGGGCTATACCATCCTCGAAAAAACAAAGGCATTCGTGTTCGAGGCTGGAAAAGTGATCATGGCGATTTCCATCATCCTGTGGGTGCTGGCCAGCTACGGTCCCGGTGATGCTTTGAGCAAGGCACGGGAAAATGTGCTGGAGGAATCAAAAAATCTTCGCCTTACAGAACAGGGCTTGAACGACCGCGTGGCGGCCTACAAGCTGGAGCATTCCTACGCCGGTGTTATCGGCAAGGGTATCGAGCCGATCATCCGGCCGCTCGGCTATGATTGGAAGATCGGCATCGCGCTCATCACCTCCTTCGCGGCACGCGAAGTGTTTGTAGGGACCATGGCCACGATTTACAGTATTGGTAGCGTGAGCGACGATGACGCCGCCACCATAAAGGACCGCATGAAAGAAGAAGTGAATCCCGAAACCGGAGGACCGCGTTTCACACCCGCTACGGGATTTTCATTACTGGTTTTCTATACATTCGCCATGCAGTGTATGAGCACCATCGCCGTGGTGTATCGCGAAACCAAAGGATGGAAATGGCCGCTTATTCAACTGGCCTACATGACCACGTTGGCCTATGTGTCGGCCTTCGCCGTATTCCACCTCCTGTCCTGATATAGGTTAGAATTCCTATCTTTAGGAATCCTTAACCCATGAATCAAAACTACCAACTGGGATTGCTGCACCTGGTGCACCTGCTGATCGGAGCCGACGGCATTATTGACATTCGCGAATTGGAAGCCCTGTGCAAGATCACAGCCGACGAAAAGATCTCTGACGAGGTGCTCCGTTTTTTTGAAGAGACCAAGTCAAACAAATCCGAAAAAGAGATCTACGACAGTGGCCTGGAGCACCTTCAGCTTTGCTCCGACCAGGAAAAGCTCAAGATCTTCGCCCTCCTCTACTGCCTGTCGGAGATTGACGGACGCGTTCACGTAAAAGAAATACGGCTGTTGTTGTATTCCATTAACTCTGCGGGTATCGGTTTCAACGATGTGGTGAACTACGCCAAGATGAATCCCAGCGCACTCTCATGAAGTATTCTTTTTTTTCTCTCAGGACAATCGCCGTGGTGGCCATTGTGGCCAGTGCTATGTCTTGTCGCAAACCCTTGGCTACCGGTGTCAATAAATTTGCCGATACGGTCTTCATACAGATCGCACAGTATCAGGACCAACGGCTTTCAGACAGTCTTTACAAATTTTTGGATCACAAAAATCCAAGTTACCGGCGGGAGGCTGCGCTCGCTTTTGCGTCCATTCAGGATTCGATGGCGGCGGGACGGCTTTCCAAACTCTTGCTGAACGATGACGAGAAGGACGTACGAAGGGCCGCAGCTTTTGCCCTTGGACAGACCTGGTGTGCGGAGAGTGCACGCATGCTCGCACGGGCATCTGGCTTGGAGAGAGATCCTGGCGTCCTTTCCACCATTTTGGAGGGCTACGGAAAAACAACCAAACATTGGGATTTCCCCTACATCCCCCGCGATACCTCACTCAGCGAAGCGCTGGGCTGGTCTTTTTACAGGGCCGGCATGAACGGTGCTGCCGACAGTGCGGTGAATGAGAAAGCTATCCATTTGCTCAACCCGGTTTTTCCAGATTCGACGCGCCTGGCAGCCGCTCATTTTTTTGGGAGGGCCGCCAAGCAATTTGATCGGCTCAGCGGTCGCATTTTCGCGGCCGCACAGCACGATGCCCGCGCTGAGGTGCGCATGGCCGCAACGTTGGCGCTGCGAAGAATAGCAAAGGATTCTGCCCGCATCATCGCGCAGCATATTCTACAAACTGACAAAGACTATCGCGTACGTGCCAATGCCGCCCGCGCGCTCGGGGCCATGCCTTTCGAAAGCACAAAATCTGCCCTGCTCGGCGCCCTCCACGACGAAAATGTACAAGTTTGTATTGCAGCCTCTGAGGCCATCAAAGGCTGGATTTCGGAGGCACCGTGGAAAGACCTTGCCGCCGAGGCACGGAAGAGCACCAACTGGCGGGTGCAGGCCAATCTATACGAGACAGCACTCGGTGCATCGCGGGGAGATGCGGGGCTGGCCCGGGAAATTGAAAAAGCATACGCATCGGCCACCAGCGTTTATCAAAAATCAGCTTTGCTGGGCAGCCTTCAGCACGCCGCTACCAGTCGCGATTTTATCGCCGAAAAAATATCCTTGGAAAATCCCCCGGTCATTCGCAGCACAGCCGCGACCGCGTTGGTGGCCATGAATTTTCAAAAGCGAAACGACCCGACAGCACCAGCGGCCTTTGCGGCGATCTATGCAACGGGCATTCGCACCGGCGACCCAGCGGTGATCGGCATTTTTTCGCAGGCCTTATCAGATTCTTTGCTGGGATTTAAACACACCATCCGTGATCTCTCCTTTTTATACGAAGCGAAAAAGAAACTTTCGTTGCCCAAAGACTACGAAAATCTGCAGCCCCTAGAGGCTGCGATCGCCTATTTCGAAGACAGAAAAAATGCAGCCCCGGTTAAAAATCCTTTCAATCACCCGATAGCCTGGGCGTTGGTGAAGCGCATTCCGCGCGATCAAAAAGCTGTTATAAAAACTACGCGTGGCGACATCACCATCCGTTTTTTTGTCGAGGAAGCACCAGGTTCGGTTGCCAATTTTATCAGCCTGTCGGAACAAAAATATTTCGATCACAAATTCTTTCACCGCGTGGTGCCCAACTTCGTGGTGCAGGCAGGGTGTCCGCGTGGCGATGGCTATGGTGGTGAGGATTACTCGATACGCTCGGAATTTTCAGAGCGGCGCTACACCACGGGAAGCGTCGGCATGGCTTCTGCCGGCAAGGACACGGAGGGCGTTCAATGGTTTATCACGCACTCGCCCACTCCACACCTCGATGGAAAGTATTCCATTTTTGCGGAGGTGGTGAATGGGATGGATGTGGTGCATCGAATTGAGATTGGGGATGAGATCTTGGAGATTGCCCTTGTCCCCTAGTCAAAGTTTTAACCGCCTTTCTTTTTACGGGCGAATGACCGTTCCGTCTTTGCGGCGCGTCGTGCCCCAGCTGTAATCAAAGTTTGGTCCTTCGGGGAAGGGGAATTTGGCGGCGAGTTTTTCGTCGCAGTCGATGCCCAATCCCGGGGCTTCCTGGGCGAACATGTAGCCGTCTTTTACTTCGGGGCAGCCTGAAAATACTTCGCGGGTTTCGGGTGGGAAGACATAGCCTTCGTGGATGCCACAGTTGTAGCTTGTTAGTTCCAATGCCAATTGGGCGGCGTGGGCCACGGGTGAAGCATCGCCAGGGCCGTGCCAGGCCGTGCGCACGCCAAAGAATTCGCTCAGGGCTTGCACTTTGCGCGCGGGGCTCAGTCCACCGATCTGGGAAATGTGGATGCGTATGAAGTCGATCAGCCGGTCTTTTATGAGTGGCACATATTCATGCTGCGTGTTGAACAGCTCTCCCATGGCGAGCGGCACACTGGTTTGTTGGCGCAGCAGGCGGAAGTGTTCGTTGTCTTCCGGCGCAAACGGATCTTCGATGAAGAATGGGCGGTAAGGTTCCAGCGCTTTGCACAGCGTGATGGCCTGTGGCAGCGAGATGCGCTCGTGCACATCGTGTAGCAGCTCCAGCTCTTCGCCGAATTTTGTCCGGATCGCTTCAAACATCTTTGGCACCGAACGGGCATATAAGGCGGGATCGAAAATAACTTTTGGATCGGTGGGACCGGCCTGCTGCGGGGGCACGCTCAGTGAACTGGCGGGTGTGCCCGAGGGGCCCTTGGCGCCATAGTTGGCATTCCCTTTTTGACCCATTTGTATGCGCACATAGCGATAGCCTTTTTCCACGGCGGCCTGCACAGCATTTTCCAACTCCGAAAGCTCAGTTCCTTGTGCATGATAGTACAAGTCCACTCCCTTGCGCACTTTTCCGCCCAGCAATTGATAGACGGGCATGTTGGCGCGTTTGCCTTTGATGTCCCATAAGGCCATGTCCACACCGCTCATGGCGTTGAACAGCACGGGGCCGTTGCGCCAGTAAGAGCTTACATAAGACGACTGCCAGATATCCTCGATCTCGTCTACGTTGCGGCCGAGGAGGAAGGGCTTCAGGTATTTTTCGATAGCGGTTTGCACGACGTAGGCGCGCTGCGTGAAGGTGGCACAACCCACGCCATACAAGCCGGGCTCATTGGTCATGATCTTCACCACCACGAGGCGGATGCCGTTGGGGGCCGTGAGTATGGTCTTTAAGTCGGTGATCTTGAGGGGTGGCAATCCTGCCGGGGACTTCGGTTTTTCGTGTGCTGCGGCCAGTTGTGGCGACAGGGATAAGAGACTGCCCGCGGTGGCGCCGGCAAATAATTTTTTCAGGCTTAGTCTGCGGTTCATGGCTGTGGGGTTTACGTGCGAATTAAGCTCGTGAAAAACAGGCGGTCTTCCTACCCTTTAAAAAGGATTTACACTGCCGGCCGGGTCCACAAATTCATTTCGCCGTTCTGTTTATCCGTCGATCCTTCTTAACTTTCTCGCCAAATTCACAAACCCTTGAGTCTTTCTTTCGAGCAAAATTTTAAACTCGGCATTCTCGGCGGCGGCCAGTTGGGGCGCATGCTCATTCAGTCGGGCATCGACTTCAACATTCCCTTTGCTACGCTCGACCCCGACGAACATGCACCGTGCGCTTCGCTCGCGGAATTTCACCACGGCAAGCTCACCGACTATGACACCGTGATGAAGTTCGGCGCTGCCTGTGACGTGATCACCATCGAGATCGAGAACGTGAACACCACCGCGTTGAAAGCCCTGGCCCGCTCCGGCAAAAAGGTATATCCCCAGCCCGATGTGATCGAGCTGATCCAGGACAAGCGCACTCAAAAAATATTCTATCGCGACTACGACATTCCCACGGCACCTTTCATTCTGGTGGAGAACGCCGCCGATGTCAAAAAAAATAAAAACTTCCTCCCCGCCGTAAACAAACTGGGCCGCGAAGGCTACGACGGCCGCGGCGTGCAAATACTCCGCACGTTGGAAGACCTCGACAAAGCTTTCGATGCCCCCGGCCTGTTGGAGGAACTTGTCGATTTTGAAAAAGAAATTTCGGTTATCGTGGCCCGCAATGAGCGCGGCGATATCACCACGTTTCCCGTGGTGGAAATGGTGTTCCACCCGGTGCATAACCTCGTGGAATATCTCTTTGCCCCGGCCCAGTTGAACAAAACCGTTGTCCACGAAGCAGAGACCATCGCACGGAAAATCGTGCACGAATTAAAGATGGTGGGCTTGCTCGCCGTTGAAATGTTTGTGACCAAGACCGGGAAAGTGCTCGTGAACGAAGTGGCGCCGCGTCCGCACAACAGCGGGCACCAGACCATTGAAGCCAACATCACCTCGCAGTACGAGCAACACCTCCGGGCGATCCTGAACTTGCCCCTGGGCGACACCACGCTCATTCAACCGAGCGCTATGGTGAACCTGCTGGGCGAACCCGAACACACCGGTCTCGCAAAATATGCCGGTCTGGAAGAGGTGCTGAAGCTGCCGGGTGTGCACGTACATTTATATGGAAAACGCTTCACAAAGCCTTTTCGCAAAATGGGTCACGTCACCATTATGGATGCCGACGTGGAGCGTCTGAAAAAGAAAGTATCTTTTGTAAAGCAAACCTTAAAAGTCGTCGCCTGATATGAGCAAACCATTTGTCGGTATTATCATGGGCAGTCAATCGGATCTGAGGATCATGAAAGACGCTGCCGAAGTGTTGGATGAGCTGGGCATTGCGTATGAGCTTACCGTTGTCTCGGCCCACCGCACGCCGCTGCGCATGATTGAATATGCCACCCAGGCACGCAGCAAGGGTCTGAAAGTGATCATCGCCGGCGCGGGCGGAGCAGCCCACTTGCCGGGTATGGTCGCCTCTGTCACCTCCCTGCCGGTGATTGGCGTGCCCGTAAAATCCTCCAACTCGATCGACGGTTGGGATTCCGTGCTCTCCATTTTGCAGATGCCCGCCGGCGTCCCTGTGGCCACCGTGGCCCTGGACGGAGCCCGAAACGCGGGCATCCTGGCCGCCCAAATCCTGGGTGCATCCGATAAAACCATCGGAAAACGCCTCGACGCCTTCAAAAAATCCCTGAAAACCAAAGTGGAGGCCGCCGCCAAAAACCTGGAAAAAAAGGGCTGGAAAGCGAGCTTGTGACCCCATTCGTTGGTTTTGCCGAAAATCTGTAACTTGAAATTGCAGAATACCCGGCATGAACCCTCACAACAAAGGATGGCTTAAGGACTATCTTGAGTTCCGTAAAGAACTGCTGAAAACCATTTCGACTGACAACAGCCGAAAGTCGTCCCATCCCGAACATTCGCTTTATCGCATCCTCCAACCCACGGGCCTCATGTATGGCCAGTCGGTGGGTGAAGTGCCGTTGCCAAACTACGATGAGTGGGACGAGAAGGAACGCATGAAAGTGTTGCTGGCCGAAAGTCTCATCAGCAGTTCGTTGCTCAACTACGACAAGCCGGTGAAAACCGCCGAAGACTTGTCGGTCGTTATCCTGAAGACGTTGGAGAGCATCGGCAATTTCTACAACAACATCTTCCCGGAATTGTCCACGCCCACGAAAACCCTGTTGGGCCGGAAAAAATCGCCGCTGGAATTGGCGGAAAAAATTCTCGACAAGCGCATTGAACATACGGCGCGTTTCGAAGGCAATTTCTGGTCTTTCTTTTTTCACAACAGCCTGCTTTTTCTAGACGTCTTCATCTACGGACAATGGATGCACACCAATGCCGATCGCATTGTCGTGGATTTTTTCCGGTACGAGCGCGAAGAGCTGCGGTTCTCTGTCACAAAAGTCATCGCCGCCGCCGCGCACGCCAACAAGGAAGTGGTTTATGAAGAGCGTAAATTGTATGAGCACTTTCTTCAGAGCACCGACCTCTCGTCGGAACGCCGCCGGGAAGCGTTGAAAATATTCGAAGAAGGTTTTGCCATGGAAGACATCAACTTGCCCACGGAAAATTCGTGGCTGTTGAAAAAGTTTTTCCTGGAAATCGCCATCCTCACCATCTGGGCCGACAAGAAAGTAGAGCAGGCCGAACTGGATTTTTTGAAACGCTTCACGCATTACCTCGGTGTTTCAGACGAAGACCTGGAGAACAGCATGATCGCCATCGAAGGTTTTGTGCTGGAGCATTGGGAACAGTTGGAACACCTGCAAGACAAGCAAGACTATCAACAGGTGAGCGAGCAGTTCGTCCGGCGCGTAGCACGGGTGGCGGAAAGAAATAAGAGCCGCATTTTTAAGGAGATCAAAGAGAACGAGAACGTGCTCAACCTCATGCGCAAGGCGCGCTCCAATGAGCTTACGTTAGAAGAAAAGGAACAGGTACGCCTGGAGTTGATCCACATTTTGAAAACGATCCCCACGTTTGTGATCGTGTCGTTGCCGCAGCGATTTCTCACGCTGCCGATCTTGCTGAAGATCCTTCCGAAAAATCTTTTTGCCGACGGCGTGCCGGATTAGCTTCCGGCTTCTTCGCTGTCGCCATCCTTGCGAGGAACGATGATGGAGAAAATGATGGAAAGCGTGAGCGTGGCGATGATCACCGAGAACGAGGTGTATACGCCGACGTTGAACTCGAATATCTCCAACAACATTTTAGCGCCGATGAAGAAGAGGATAATGGACAATCCTTTTTGAAGCAGGTAGAATTTGTCGATCACACCGGCCAACAGGAAGAACATCGCCCGCAGACCCATCACAGCAAAGATGTTTGACGTGTAGACCAGGAATTCGTTTTGGGTGATGGCAAAAGCTGCAGGAATGGAATCGACTGCGAAGATAAGGTCAGTGGTTTCGATGAGTACAATAACCAGGAACAACGGGGTGAACATAAGCCGCCCGGCTTCTTTCACCACGAAGCTCCCCCCGTAGTCGCCTTGGGTCATGGGCAAGTAGCGGCGGCAGATCCGCATGATGGGGTTCTTTTCGGGTTCGATCTTTTCGTCGCCATCCTCGAAGTAGATCCGGATCCCCGAGTAGATCAGGAACACGCCAAAGCCATAGAGCAGCCAATGGAACTTATGGATGAGCAGCGCCCCAACGAAGATGAATACACCGCGAAAAACCAGGGCACCGAGGATACCCCAGAAAAGCGTCTTGTGATAGTATTCTTCCTTTACCTGGAAATATTTCAGGATAAGCAGGATCACGAAGATGTTGTCTACGGAAAGGGCGTATTCGGTGAGGTAGGCAGAGAAGTATTCCACGGCGCCGTCGGCCCCGCTTTCATCGTATTTATAGATGAAAAATCCAAAAAGTGTGGAGATAATTACCCAGAAAATGGACTGGTAAAGGGCTGATTTTGTTGAAACCTTGTGCGCCGTTTTATGAAAAAGTCCTAAATCCAACACCAGGAAAACCAGGATGATCAGCGCAAATAGGCCAAATAGAATAGTCTCCCTTTCACTTTGGTTTCTAAAGAGGGAAAATAGAAGTATGTTCACCAATGACAGCAAAGAGAATTATTCCGGTTATTCAAGCCAAAAAACATAAAAAAATCACGGTTTGTAGAAACAGTGGACGTCAAAACTACAAATATATTTTCATCTCGGAAAACATACACGGCTGATTTATCCGGAAGGATTTAGAAAAGGAACCGGTGTCCGAAACCCCTTTTTTCAGAGGCAACGCTCGCACACGCCCTGGATCAACAAATTTACCTCGCTGGCCCGGTATCCCTTTGGCAATTTGACGACCGGAACCTCAATGTTAAGACAATTGGTTTGTCCGCATTTGGTGCATTTGAAATGCACGTGGTCGTGGTGGTGGCCGGCCGTGGTGCAGGCCTCGTTGCAGAGGGCGTATTTCAAGGCTCCCTCATCGTCGAGCACTTTATGGATAAGTCCTTTGTCGAGGAATGTTTTCAGGGTGCGGTAAACCGTTACGCGGTCCAGGGAGTTGTCGATTTCCTTCTCAATGTCCCCGTGGGAGAGGGCATAATTCTTTCGCAGGAACAGGTGGAGGATCTCCTGCCGGTTCGGGGTAGAGCGAAGGTTGAAGTCCTTCAGCAAGGTATCGGATATCGCACTGTTCATAGCGTGCCCGCCGTTTATTGGAGCTGTAGTTTTAGCAAGTTACTGTAGATGCCGTTCCCGTTATTGATCCGGGTCAGCTCGGCATGCGAGCCTACTTCGGCCAACGTCCCTTCCTTGATCACAAAGATACGGTCTACTTTCTTAATGGTGCTTAGCCGGTGGGCGATAATTATGGACGTGCGACCCTCCATCAATTTTTCCAGGGCTTCCTGTACCAACACCTCGGCGTGGGCGTCGAGCGAGCTCGTGGCCTCGTCCAGGATGAGGATGGCCGGGTCTTTCAGGATGGCGCGGGCAATGGCGATGCGTTGGCGCTGGCCGCCGGAGAGTTTCACACCCCGTTCGCCTACGACGGTCTCAAATTTTTCGGGGAAGCTTTCGATGAATTCCAAGGCGTTGGCCTTGCGGGCGGCTTCCCGGATCTCGTCAAACGAAGCGCCGGGTTTGCCATAGGCAATGTTTTCCTGGATGGTACCCCCAAAGAGGATGACCTCCTGCGGCACGATGCCGATGTTTTTGCGATAGTTGGTAAGGTGAGCGTCTTTTATGTTGTTGCCATCGACTTTGATGACGCCGTGTTTCAAGTTGTAAAACCGCATCAGCAGGTTGATGATCGTCGACTTGCCCGAGCCGCTTTGGCCGATAAGGGCTATTTTCTCGCCACGTTCGATCTTGAAATCAAGACCCTTCAGCACCTGAAAGTCGGACCGTGTGGGATATGCAAAAGACACGTTTTCGAACTCAATTTCTCCATGCACTCTGAACGGCTGTCCGGCCGTTGGTTCGGCTTCGTCTTTTTCTTCCAGGATTTCCTGCAGACGCTCTGACGATCCAATGGCTTTTTGCAATTGGGCATAGATGTCGCCCAGTCCGGCAACCGAGGCGCCGATGAAGACGGTGTACATCACGAAGGAGATGAGCATACCGGTCGTCATTCCGTCGGCGCCGGATTGCACCAGCGTGGCGCCATACCATCCCACGGCAACAATTCCCCCCATGATGGTGAAGATGATGAAGGAAATGAACAATCCGCGAAAGCGCGCGGTGCGAATGGCCACACTCACCGTTTCGCGCAGTGCGTTGGCGTAACGACCAATTTCAAAGTTCTCGCCCGTAAAGGCTTTTACAACGGAAATTGATTGCAGGGATTCTTCTACCACAACATTGGCGTCCGCCAGCTTATCCTGCGTTTGTTTGGATAACCGCCGGATATATTTCCCAAAGACCAGGGCCAGCACCACGAGTACCGGAAAGGTGAGCAGCATAAATCCTGCAAGTTTGGGCGTCAGGTAAAAGATCACTGCGGTGCCCAGCACCAGCGTCAATACCTGGCGTAACATTTCGGCGATGGTGAAGGAGAGTATGTCGGAAAGTGTGCCCACGTCTGAGGTGATGCGGCTCATCAGCTCGCCCACCCGGCGGGAATCAAAAAAAGTGGTCGGCAACCAAACGATTTTTTGATAGACCGCTTTTCGCAGATCGGCAAGACCCTTCTCGCTCACCAAAGCAAACGTGTAGACGCGTACGAATGAAAATATCGACTGGAGAAACAACACCCCCATCATGGCGAGCACCACCTGGTTGAGCGATGAGAAAAATTTCGTGGGCTTGTTGGAGGCAACGTCCAGCAACTGGCCGGCCAAATAGGGAAAAATCAGTGTGGTCGATGTGGATAGCGCCAACGCCACCAGCCCAAAAATAAAAACCCCGCGGTACGGCAACGCAAACCGGAAGATGGTCAGCAGTTGGCGAATGGTCTTTTTGTTGATCGGTCTCTTTTCCTCCGCACTGAGGGTTACCCCTCCTCTTTCTCGTTTCGCCATGATAAATTTTAATTTGGTATCGTCACGAAGGCACTGATGTCGTAACTCACGGAATCGCCCATGAATATTTTCTGTCCCCCCGTTATAGAGTAGGATGTGAGCACGGTTTTATTGTATACCTGCTGAAATTCCATCTTCAAAAAACGGCTACCGGTATACAGCGCGTTCGACTCATCATACTGCGCTTCTATTTTCCGGATGTTGTCCGGCGTGTTTTGATAAAATACTTTCAAATACTTTACGGGCATTTCCACCTTTTTTTTGCCGGGTTCAGGTTGCCCGATAAATGATTTCACCTCCAGGTTGCTTTTCACATCCGAGGATCTTTCCACGGCATACAGGCGGCGGTTCACGGGGTTGTTGACGCTGGCCAGTTCCCTGAAAATGTCGAGCTCATTCTCCCAGTCTTTCACACTCTTGGGAACCGTGGCGGCCTCACTTTCTTTATCGCCCAGCTTCGTGATCTTGTGGAGCCTGGCTTTGTGCTCGCTGAGGAAGGCCACCTGGGTGGTGATGAGGCTGTCGGCGTTGTAGAGCGCGACGTTCTTGTTTTTGCCGGTCTGGCAAGAAAAGAGCGTGGCCAAAAGCAAAACACAAACGATCGGTTTCAAATCTATTTTCCTGTACATCGCGATGGTGGACGTGCTGTAGTACGACCGTTCCGGAGAAAGGTTTATTTGTCAACAAGTACGGTGCCGGTCATCTGCGGCGGAATGGGAATGCCCATCAGCGTGAGGATGGTCGGGGCCAGGTCGCCGAGTTTGCCATCTTTCAGTTTTCCCTTGTAGGTGTCGTCCACCAGGATGCAGGGCACCAGGTTGGTGGTGTGGGCGGTGTTTGGCGTTCCGTCTTCGTTGATCATCATGTCGGCATTGCCGTGGTCGGCGATGATGATGGTGGAGTAGCCGTTCTTCAGGGCCGCTTCCGTCACTTTTTGAGCGCAGGCGTCAACGGTTTCCACGGCTTTTACGGCGGCAGAAAATACGCCGGTGTGGCCCACCATGTCGGGGTTGGCGAAGTTGAGACAAATGAAGTCGGGGGCTTTCTTTTCCAGTTCGGGAATGATCTTGTCCTTGATGTCGTTGGCGCTCATTTCGGGCGCCAGGTCGTAGGTGGCCACTTTGGGCGACGGGCAGAGGATGCGCGACTCTCCGTTGAAGGCTACTTCACGGCCGCCGGAGAAGAAGAAGGTTACGTGGGGATATTTTTCGGTTTCCGCGATGCGAATCTGTTTTTTGCCGGCGTCGGCCACCACTTCGCCAAGGGTTTTTTCCAGGTTGTCTTTGTGGAAGATCACCTTCACATCTTTGAACGACTCGTCGTAGTTGGTGAGTGTGATGTAGTAGAGTGGCAATTTCTTCATGCCGTGGTCGGGGAAGTCCTGTTGGGTGAGCACTTCGGTGATCTCGCGGCCGCGGTCGGTGCGGAAGTTAAAGCAAAGCACCACGTCGCCTTGCTGGATGGTGGCTACAGGTTTTTGCTGTTGATCCACCACCACGATAGGTTTGATAAATTCGTCGGTCACGTTGTTGTCGTACGATTGTTGCACGGCCTTCAGGGGGTCCGTGGTTTTTTCGCCGATGCCGTTGACCATCACGTCGTAAGCGAGTTTCACGCGCTCCCAGCGCTTGTCGCGGTCCATGGCATAGTAGCGGCCCACGATGCTGGCAAGTTTGCCGGTGGTTTTGGAGAGATGGTCTGTCAGGTTTTTGAGATAATCCAGGCCGCCTTTCGGATCGGTGTCGCGGCCGTCGGTGAAGGCGTGGACAAAGAGATTCTTGATGCCGTTGTTTTGGGCGATGGTGGCCAGGCCTTTCAGGTGGTCGATGTGCGAGTGCACGCCGCCATCGGACACGAGACCTATGAAATGTATGTTTTTGTTATTCTTTTTTGCGTAGGCAAAAGCCTCCAGCAAAACCGGGTTTTTGTCCAGTTCTTTCTCTTCAATGGCCTTGTTTACGCGTACCAGGTCCTGGTAGACCACCCGGCCGGCGCCGATATTCATGTGACCAACCTCTGAATTGCCCATTTGGCCCGCAGGCAACCCTACGGCCAGACCCGAGGCCTCGAGCTTACTATGAGGGTACTTGCCGTATAAAGAAGAGATAAAAGGCGTTTTGGCGTTGTCGATGGCCGATACTTTTTTGTTGGTCGCAATGCCCCATCCGTCCAGGATCATCAATAAAACTTTCTTACTCATGGGAATTATTTTTTGTGTGCCGAGTGACTTAAAATCAGGGCGTAAATATAATCAGGATTGCAAGATTACAGTTGTTAGGTTCTCCCGGCCGATTTCGCCTTCACCATGCGATTAAACAGAATTCCTTATCTTTCGACAATGGCATAATTTTAGCCTCATCCTATCACTATGAAATTGAACAGATTTTTTTCATCCATAGTTTTCGTTGTATTGAGTTTCCAGGCCGTTTCCGTGATGGCCCAGGCGGATGTGATCAACCAGGTGAAAGAAACCATCCAGGCCGGCAGTGCCAAAGAGCTTTCCAAATACCTCAATCAAACGGTTGATGTGACCCTGGAAGGCACAGTTCAGTCCTACAGCAAGGCCCAGGCCGAGTTTGTGTTCCGCGATTTTTTCAAGCAACATCCGCCCGAAGAATTCAATATCATCCACCAGGGATCTTCCCGGGGCGGGCAGCCGTTTGCCATTGGCCAGTATAAGAGCGGCGCAGAGACCTACCGGGTTTTTATGAAGATCAAGCCGGTGAACAACCAGCAACTGGTGCACGAGATCTCGTTTGCCAAGGAATAAGGGCGAATCTACACCATCGCATCAAAAATTCATCTCCGGGGGGTGTTCCTAAATATCTCTCTTCTATTTTTGCACGGTGCGACGACCACCTTACATCACCCCTGCATTTATTGACCATTTCATTTCATCCGCCCTGGCGGAAGACGTGGGCGATGGCGACCATTCCACCCTGGCGGCCATCGCCGAAGGGGCCAGCAAAAGGGCCCGGTTGTTGGTAAAAGACGACGGTATTTTGGCCGGCGTTGAGCTCGCCCAGGAGATCTTTCGCACGTTTGACCCCTCGCTCACCCTCCAGGTAAACCTCACCGACGGCGCTGCCGTAAAAAAAGGCGATATAGCGTTTACCGTAGAAGGTTCGGCCCGTTCTATTCTCACCACCGAGCGGCTGGTGCTCAACTGCATGCAACGCATGAGCGGCATCGCCACGAAAACCCATTTCCTCGCGTCGTTGGTGGCCGGCACCGGTGCGCGGCTGCTGGATACCCGCAAAACGACACCCAATTTCCGGCTTTTAGAGAAATGGGCGGTGTTGATTGGCGGCGGATTGAATCACCGGATCGGGCTTTTCGATATGATCATGCTCAAAGACAATCATATCGACATGGCCGGCGGCATAGAAGCGGCAATCCTTCGAACAAAAGACTATCTTCGCGCCTCGCATAAAACCCTGAAGATCGAGGTCGAGACCCGCAATCTGCAGGAAGTCGAAAAAGTGCTCCAGATCGGGGGCATCGATGTCATTATGCTCGACAACATGACGGTGGAGCAAATGCGCGAGGCCGTAAAGCTTATCGGCGGCCGCTGCCAGACGGAGGCCAGCGGAGGCATTACCGAAAAAACGATTCGCGGCGTCGCCGAATGCGGCGTGGATTTTATTTCGGTGGGTGCGCTCACACATTCCATCCAAAGCCTGGACCTGAGTTTGAAGGCTTTTTGATGGAGGGGTCGAACGAGTATTGAGAAATAAATTTTTGGTGAATTAAAAGTTATGATAGTCAAAACGAAAAATTACAAACTGGAAAAGAAGTTGTACATCAGCCTGGCCCTGAAAAGAGTGTTAAAAAAACAAGGCTGGATGGCCGCCGTGGGTGCCTTGGTCATTTGCCTGGGTTATGCCATACCCGGGGCGCAATCCATCTGGTGGTTTATCGGAGCCTTTGTGGGCGTGGGCCTTTATTTACTTTTCTGGTGGATCCAGTTCTATGGTGTCACCCAATTGGAGCAGGGCAAAATGTTGTTTGAAAAATTCTCGTATGAGATCAGCAGCCAGCAGATCCTGATGAAGCTCAATCCCCGCGAGGGCATGCCGTTGAAGTGGGACCAGATCCAAAGCGCGGAGGTAGGCGCTGATCACTATGTCCTTTTTGTGAACAAAGCCCAGTTGATCTATTGGCCTTTCAAGATCTTCAACAGCGACAACGAGCGCAAGTTTGTGGGCAGTGTTTTGAGAAGCAAGGGATTAGTGAAGGAGATCGAAAAAGATAAACCGGTAGAAAAAGAGAAATCAAAAGCATAAAAGAACACAAGCAAAGCTTGGTTTTGCTTGTCGATTTTCAAGTTTTTAAAAAGGCCTTCGGGCCTTTTTGCTTTAGGGCGTGGCGTACTTTAATTTTAGGTTGTGCAGAAGCCCGTTAAAAGACTTTCCGTTGCCGAGGCCCGGCAAAAAATCTATCACTATTGTGCTTACCAGGAGCGGTCCCACCAGGAGGTAAAGGACAAACTGTATGGCTATGGCCTTTATGGAAACGAAGTGGACGAGCTGCTCTCGCACCTCATCACCGAAGGTTATCTGAATGAAGAGCGTTTTGCAAAAGCCTTTGCCGGGGGTAAGTTCAGAATGAAGCAATGGGGCAGGATCAAGATCGTGCACGAACTGGAAGCCCGGGGACTCACACAGAATTGTATCAAGTCGGGTTTAAAAGAGATCGACGACGCCGAGTATGAAATCACCCTGCGAGCCCTGGTGCAAAAAAAATCTGCCGCCCTGGATGAAGACAACGCCTTTGTGAAACGCGATAAGGTGGCGCAGTATATTATTCAGAAAGGATACGAACCCGAATTAGTGTGGCGATTGGTGAAACTGCTCGTGAAGGACAAACCCTGACCAAATCATCGACTTTAAACAATATAAATTTCAACGCTGTTAATCTTTTCTTTCCAATCCTTAAACTTTACATACCGAATGGCACAAACAAAACTTGGCGCGACCGCCGTTAACACCATCAGCATGCTGCCCGCCGCGGGCACCAGCGCACCCGATTTCACTTTGGTTGGAAACGACTTGAAAGAAGTGAACCTGAAAGATTTTGCCGGCAAGAACATCGTCATGAACATTTTTCCGAGCATCGACACGGGTGTTTGTGCCATGTCGGTGCGTGAGTTCAATAAGCGTGCGGCCGGGCTCGCCAACACCGTGGTGCTTTGCATCGCGAAGGACTTACCTTTTGCCTTCAAACGCTTTTGCGCCGCTGAAGGCATCAGCAATGTGATCACCTTGTCGGATTTCCGCCACCTTGGTTTTTCCACCGCCTATGGTGTGGAGATGGTTGACGGTGCGATGGTCGGTCTGCTGGCGCGTGCGATCGTAGTGATCGATAAAAGTGGATTGGTGAAGTACACCGAACTGGTGCCGACCATTGGCCAGGAGCCCGACTATGATGGCGCCTTGAAGGCCATTCAATAAAGACATAAAAGCAAAATGCGTTGCCGCGCAGTATCTATGCATGGCAACGCATTTTTTTTGATTTCGCTTAGTGATTTCCCACCATAAACACGGCATTGGAGAACAACAGTTTTCCATTCTCCCAGAAGCAACGGAACAAAGGGTTATCGGCCAGGTAGACCACCGAGCCTTGTCCTTTCTGTTCCACACCAAACACCAGGCTGTTGTCCAGTTTTTTGTTGATGCGTGTTCCGGCAAAGCCTTGCACCGGCTTCGCTTTGCCCTTGATGATGCCCACGTTGCCGCCGTGCTCCAAATAGCCGAAGCGAAGCTCGTTGGTCTTTAAGGTGTAATAAGTGTCCTTCAGACCAAACGCCAGCGGGTGCGAGCTATCAAGTGTTACTTTATAAATGGCTCCTGATATCGCATCGGAAAGCTGGTTGCGTTCGCTGTTTTCGTAGCGGATGAGGGCTTCTTTTTCTTTCCAGTCTTTTTCTTTTTTCTCTACGTCGGTCTTTTCATTGTCCGTCGTGTAGGGCTTCAGGGAGAAGCCTTTCTTTTCGGCAAACGCATTCAGAGCGTTGGCGATCACGATGAGCCTGCCGCCCCCGGACACCCAGGTGGAAACCTGCTCCAACACCATTTCATCAAACAACCTGTAGTTTCCTTCGGGCACGATGAGCACATCATATTTTCTCAAATCCACGTTCTTGAAATATTCGGTGCCGAGCTGCGTGATGGGGTAATGAATTTGTTGCTCGAAGAAATGCCAGATCTCGCCCGACGATAACGAATAGGTTTGCTCGCCAAACAACACCGCGATCTTCGGTGCCTTCATAAATTTTATTTCAGGCGAACCGGCGTCGTAGCCTTTATCCACGAAGCCGGTGGTGGAAGTATATATTTTACGATCGAGCGATTTGGCCAGGTTCACGACCGTGTTGTCAAAGTCGCTCGTGTTCTCGTTGTTGCGGCGGGTGATGATGAGCGTGCCGGGGTCAAACAGTTGGCCCCCTACCGTGAACGACTTTTCAGCATAACGCACCCGGACGCCGGCCTTCAATAAACCCGCAAGCAATTCGACGTCGTTCAGGCTCTGGTATTTGAAAATGTAGGAGTAAGGCGCTGCC
>CBIHQM010000028.1:0-27976 GCA_966211885.1 uncultured Chryseolinea sp. | reverse complement strand
ACAGTGGAAGTAGAACGCAAGAACATCCAGGATGTCATTCGCGACCGCGTGCGTCTTGAAAAAGGTGTGGTGGAAGAGCAGCAGGGAATAAAAGACCTGGAGGCTTTCCGTCTGGTGGAGCGCAATAAGACAGTTGGTCTCACGCAGGCGAGCCAACAGGCCGAAGAAAAACTGATCCACACCGTAAAGGCAGCGGAGGCCGAAAAGAAAGCTGCAGAAGAAAAAGCAAAACAATTGATCATCGATGCGGAATCTAAAAAGGAAGCCGCGGTGAAACAGGCGGAAGCCCGTAAAATATTGGCCGATGCCCAGGCGCGCGAGGGAGCGACGCTCGGACTTTCGGAAGCAGAGGTGATGATGGCAAAAGCAGAAGCGTCAGAAAGGCAAGGGACGGTTGATGCGACAACCATTGAAAAGCTTGCGGAAGCGAAGCGAAAAGAAGGTCTGTCACAGGCTGAAGTGACGAAAGAAAAGGCGTTGGCAGAAGCTGCAGGCATCCAGGAAAAGGCGGAGGCCATGAAGAAACTGGATGCGGTTGGCAAAGATCATGAAGAGTTCAAGTTGTTGCTCACGAAGGAAAAAGATATAGCGCTCGCCCAGATCAATATTCAGAAGCATATTGCTGATGCGCAAGCCACGATATTGGGAGAGGCGTTGAAATCTGCGAACATTGATATCGTGGGTGGTGAAACCATGTTCTTCCAGAATATTGTCAACCAGGTTTCGAATGCGAAAGGTTTCGACCGGTTGATCAATGAAAGCGAAAACGCAACACAGATCAAAACGGCGCTACTGGGCGAGGGGGGAAATGGTGGTGGCGACCTGTTGAGCCGGATACGCGACTTTGCCGATAAATACAATATAACTTCGAACGATATCAAAAACTTAACCATTTCAAGCCTGATTTTGAAAATGCAACAGAGCAGTTCTGAAGAGGATCGTTCATCGCTACTCAGCCTCGCCAAACTGGCCAGCAGCTTGGGGTTGTCTAACAAGAAGCTGTAATGCGTCAATCATCGATGGGCCCCGTTGAACCGGGATCAATACGCGTGAATCGGAAGTCGATGAGGGTCTCAGTTCAGCGGGTTTAGACGACAGTAATTTTACACAGATGTAGCGTTTATCTTTTTTCGCAATGGCAGGTACTGAAAACACAAATGCTGTATTGGATTCCGGGACATATGAGATCATCCGGAAGCGCCTGGAAGAGCAAAGGTTGAATTTATCAGATAGGCTGGCCAAGCTGAATAGTGCCCGCAAGGAGATCTTCAGCTCCGCAGGATTTCAGCTGATCGCCAATCAACGCATTACTACGGTCAACAGTGGCGTGGCGCGTGGTATTATGGCCTTTGGTAAACTCACCATCTTCGGTTATAACGTTCATTTTGGTTTGCGCGAAAACATCAAGCTCAGCGACGTTTTCAGCATCTATAAATTCACAGGTGATCGTTTCGACCCCGAGCCGCTTGCATTGATTGAAGACGAGGACTTCATTACAGACTTCAGCAATCTTTACAAATACTACAGGGATTCAATCTTCGCTAAGTTCGTCAAGACAGAGAACCATCTGTTCATGATCTTTCAAACCAGCAAAAGCCCCGACGACCGAAAGGCTTTTAAATGGTTGATCAAAGACGAAAAGCTCGTTTATGTCGATGACAGAATTATTCATGAAGTAAAAGCGCCGCGACACGAATTCGATTGGATTAAAACCGATCTCAGTAATCGCCGGCTCGGCTTGCATTCGCATATTTCGATTTTAGACAAGGTGTTCATAGAAGCCATTCACGGTGATATTACCTTTAAGATTGAAAACAATACAGAATCCGGGAAGGGGATTTATTCGGAGCCCGTCCTAAATAAGGATCAGCAACTGGATGACGCGGAATATCACTATGCCGATCTCGGAAATCTTGTGCCGATCAAGATAAAGCCCTATGGAGAGAACTTCCGCGCCTATATTTTTAATGTGCGAACGAAGCAGGTTCTTTCCGTTAATAGTTTGCTCGATGCCGGCGTTTTGCTGCCGGACAACCAGGGGGTGATCTTCCCGAATGGCTATTACCTGCAAAATGGAGAACACAAGATATTCGAACTGCAAATAGCAGAGCTGGAATTCAACAGCAGCGTCGCTTCTCCGAATGGAGAGGACTTTCTATATGTATTCTATCAAAAGCTGACGAATACCTATGTGTTAATGTCCTACAACGTGATCGCGCAACAAGTGGAGACGCCGATCACCTGCAATGGCTTTACGGTGTTTAATGATGGGATGCTGGTTTATTTCAGGTCCGAGAATGAAGCCGTGAGACATCACCAGGTGCAAATCTGGCAAACACCCTATACGTCTACGCTGCAGGAAAATACGGCGATGAGTAATAATGTGCTGTATAAGATCGGCAACAAGGACATCGTAAGTGCGATGAGCGAAAGCCAGGAAATTATACAGCTCTTACAAAAAGAGGATAGCTACGAAGATCTTTACGAGGACATTCATAAACGCACGAATGATATTGTCGATTCTTACTTCTGGTTAAAAGACGACGGCACATTCGATCTCGCCACCCCGCTGACCCAGATCAGGAACATTGCAAACACCGCCATAGATGAATTTGCCAAGGTACAGGCCCAGCGCCAGCACGCAAAGGACAACCTCGTGGCGATGCAAAAGCGAGTGGACCAGCTGGTGATCGACGTAAAAGGTGCGACCATCACGTCACTGGATCAACTGGTAGACCTGCTTGCAAGAACAAGGAGCATGCAGGGGGCTGTTATCGATCTGCAGAACGTTCGTTATATCGATGGTAATGCGGTTAATGCCCTAAAAGAAACGCTCGCACAATACAACAGCTCACTTTCACAGGACACGGTCACTTTTTTATTAAAGGACGAAGCCCTTGCGCCCTATGAAATCAAGGTTGCCGATCTCAAGAAGGCAGCGGCGCGCGTAGCAAAAGTGATCGACGCTCAACCCGTAGAACAGACGATAAAGGAGATTTCCAGCAGCCTGGAAATGCTTATCGATATCCTGAATAGCTTGAAAATTGAAGACACGACGCAAACCACGCGCATCGTTGAGAAGATATCATTGATCTTCGCCTCCCTCAATGAGGTGAAGGCAGAACTGGTGCGCATTGCCACCGCGCTGCGCACGCAAGAGTCGACAGGCCAGTTTCATGCACAACTTACATTACTTGATCAAAGCATTGTAAACTTTCTTGACCTTTCCACAACGCCTGAAAAGTGTGAAGAATACTTCACGAAGGTGAGTATCCAGGTAGAGGACCTCGAAAGTAAGTTTGCGGACTTTGATGAATTCGTTCTTAAAATCGCAGACAAGCGGGACGAGGTCATCAAAGCCTTCAACGGCAAAAAGGAAATGCTGATCGCGCAGCTGAACAAGCGTACGACAGCACTGGAACAGATCGGTTTGCGGGTCTTAAAGAACATTGAAAATAAGGCCCAGTCATTTAACGATAAGGAAAGCATCTACGCATTCTTCTCGACAGACCTGATGGTCGACAAGGTGCGTAACCTGACGGACGAGTTAAAAGATCTCGGCGACGTATCGAAAGCAGAAAACCTGGAGAATCTCGTAAAAGTAGCCCAGGAAACTGCTTTGCGAAATCTTAAAGACAAGACGGATCTTTTTGTCGATGGTCAGAATATCATTGCACTGGGCACGAACAAGTTCGTTGTAAATAAGCAGGTGTTGGATCTGACGATCATTCGCAAAAACGAGAGTTTGTACTTTCATCTCATCGGAACGAGCTTCTATAAACAGGTGGCTGCCGAATCGTTGTATCAGCACCGGGCCATCTGGGAGCAGGAACTGATCTCCGAAAATGCGGAGATCTATCGATCTGAATACCTCGCCTATCAAACGTATCTCGAAAGTCTTCAGCATAGCGAGCCGTGGAACCACGATGCTTTCCTGAACGACCGGACCGAGCGGGATTATGCAGCCGCCTATCTCAAAGGGGTTCACAATATCGATGCCGCGGCGATCTACCAGGGCCTTAAAAAACTTCAGGCAGAATTGGGCATCCTTCAATTTCCCCCTGCCGTTCGTGTCGCGGCGCAGCTGTTCTGGTTTGGATTGGATGAGGCTTCGCGCAACAAGCTCCAGCAATGGATCACGGCTGCTTATTCCATACAGGAAAGCTTTCCCCAAAGTAAGCGTGCAAGCTTTGTGGGAAAAGAATTGTCATCACGGTTCTTGCAGTCGAAGATTGCCTACGAACCGGTAGAGGCAGGCGATGTGGCACAGTATTTATATTTGGAACTTTCGGCCGCTAAGCATTTCACCTGTAGTCAACAGGCGCTGCATCTCAAAAAAGCGTTTGATGAATATTTACACGCGCAAAAAAGGACACCGTCGTTTCTGCAGGAAGTAAATAATTCGGGTTTCGATACGGCGGAACGATTTTATATCATCCAAAGCTGGCTGCACGCGTTTCTTCAAACGCAGGCTATTGGCACCGACCGGCAATATGTTGATGAGGCGGGTTGCCTGCTTCTTTTCAAAGACCATGCCTACAAAGAAAGAGCAGCCGCCGATTCGATTGACCTTACGGGCTTAAGGGGTACGCATGCCGTGATACAGGGAGAAGGAGGGAAGTATACCCTGAATTTTCATCACTTCATGAGGAAGCTGCGCAGCTATGTTGACGCGATCGTTCCGGCATTTACCGCCTTCAACCAGCTCAAAGAACAATTGGTCCAGGCCTACCGCCAGCAATTGAAGATCAGCGAACTGGAACCAAAGGTATTGAGTTCGTTTGTTCGTAATCGCCTGATCAACGATGTATACTTTCCTTTGATCGGTGCCAATCTGGCCAAGCAGATCGGTGCAGCAGGCGACGACAAACGCACGGCGCGTATGGGGATGTTGTTGCTGGTATCGCCGCCAGGCTATGGTAAAACAACGTTGATGGAGTACCTGGCAAAAACGATGGGCCTTCACTTTGTAAAGATCAACGGCCCTACCATCGGGCACAGCATCACATCCATCGATCCGCAGGAAGCCACCACTTCCGGTGCGCGGGCGGAACTCCAAAAGATAAACCTCTCCTTGGAAATGGCCGATAACGTGATGTTGTATGTTGACGATATCCAGCATTGTAGCCCGGAATTTCTACAGAAGTTCATATCGCTCGCCGACGGCCAGCGAAAAATGGATGGCATTTTTGAAGGTGAAAGCAAAACCTACGATCTGCGCGGAAAACGCTTCTGCGTGGTGATGGCCGGAAACCCATACACGGAGAGTGGCGAGCAATTCAAGATCCCCGACATGTTGGCGAATCGTGCCGATGTGATCGGCAATTCCGATCAACTGTTCCGGCTCAGTTTGATCGAAAACTGTGTTGCCGAGAACCGGTACCTGCAACGCATCGCCATTCGCAGTTTTGATGACCTGTACAAACTCATTACCTATGTCGAAACAAGCAGCGACCTGCTGCCCGAGCTGGAAGGAAATTTCAACCGGCAGGAGATCGATGATGCCATCGCCGTACTCCAGAACATCATCCGGATCCGGGATGTGGTGATGCTGGTGAACCAACAGTACATTGCAAGTGCCGCCATGAAAGATGCCTATCGCACCGAACCTGCCTTCAAGTTGCAAGGCTCATACCGGAATATGAATAAGATGGTGGGCAAAGTGGTGCCGCTCATGAACCCGGAAGAAGTGAATACATTGATCCTTTCCCACTACGAAGGCGAATCCCAAACCTTGACATCCGACGCAGAGGCGAATCTGCTTCGTCTAAAAGAAATCGCAGGGTTCCTCAACGAACAGGGAGGGCAGCGCTGGAAGCAAATCAAAGAAATCTTCGTGAAGAACAACAAATTTGGAATGCTAAACGAAGGCGACACCTCGGGGCAGATGCTGGTACAATTGAGTTCGTTTAACGACCACCTCGAGGCGATTGCAAGGGCCATCAAGGGAGATCGATGACGGGTTGATTACATCCCGTGAAGGAAAGGATGAGGATTGTAATAAACCGCCGGCGCATCCCTCCTGATCGTCCCCGTTACCTCCCAAGGAATTTAACACCTGCCGGATATCCCATCGGTACTACAACGAATATCGGGGAGGACGAAATGCAGATGCTTACCCGCATTGGGATTGGGCGTGTGATTATATGTGTACGCTCGGTTTCCGCGCGGCATGGGAAGAACAAAATGAGGGAACGACGATTTTTCAAGAAAGATCTTGGCAGCCGATGACCCCGGGACGAGTTTCACGCGAAGAGTCGCGGGCCTGCCCATGTATAAAAAGGCAAAGGCATCCGAATATTCGAATGCCTTCTTCTTCCTTGCTGTGGGAGGGATGATTTCTATGATGGCGTGGACCCATCCCGATACCGGGCTAGTCCTTGGCTTTCTTGTCGTCTTTGGGAATCAGACCTTGGAGCAGGGTGCTGATGCCCTCTGAATTTTCCTTAAAGAATTCGGCCTTTTTCTTTGACGTTACACCATAAGGGTTGACTTCTTTGACGGTAATCGTGATCGAATACCATCCTCTGCCCCGTGTTTCAGAAGCGACCTTTTCAGGCGCCGGGGGGATCAACTTAAACCAATCGGTATACTCTTTGTAGTCGGCAACATTGATTTCCTTGCCCGGGCTGATGCCTGCCAGCGTGATGCTTGATTCGCCCAGCGTTCCGCTCGCCAATGTGATCCGCTCATTGTCGAACTCCCTCCAGATCGCATCCACTTTAATGGTAATATTTACATCAATGGTTTTGCCCGTCTTTCCTGCCTTTCTGATCCGGGCTTTGGACTTGTCGAATTTGATTACCTCGGGCTTCATCCGGAACATTGCACCATCCTGTTCGACCCCGAGCGTAACGGTGGAGACCGGGGTGAACGTGCTGTTGTTGCTGTCCTTCGTTTTTCTGGTGATGGTGATCTTTTTCAGATTCAAGTGGGCGTTGTCGACAATCAGGTCCTTGTCGGAAACGCTGGACGAGTAGGTGGTGGCGAAGCTCTCTTGCTTGGCGGTCAGATGCGCCTGAACGGCATTCACTCCAATGCCCACCAGGCTTCCCAAGGCAGTCGCCAGGATGGGTGCGAGGTTTTTTTCAGGACCGGTCTTGTCCAGCGAAATTTCAATTTTTTCTGCGGCAAGTTTTGTTTTCTTTCCCGTTGCATCAAAATTGTAAAGTTGTGCAAAGGAGGTCATGCTCATGCATGATGTCAGGAAGATGGAATAAATAATTTTCATATGGATTGGGGTTTAAAAGTGTATTCTCAGTGCGTTGTTTACTTCCGGCAATGCATACGCATAAGCTTTGGAGCCATCGGCCTCGGCGGCAAAATGAAGACCGACGCCGAAGTGTACGTCGCCTTCGTCGATCATCCACAGGGCCCCCGAATCTCCCGGGGAAGCCAACCGTTTTTCGGGGTTGGGTTTACGAGGATTGGCCGAGATCGTCAGGCGATGATCGGGCGACCTGCCTTCTATTATTCCGAAGGTGACTTCCGTGGTTACACCCGATTTTACAACCGCGTCACCAATGCGGGGCGTTACATGGTCGAGAATGGTCGGACAGAGATCAAGGATCCCTTCATCGGCAGGTCTCATTTCGTTCAGCCGAAAGATCGCGCAGTCCAGGGCTTCCACGCCGTTAACAAGCGTACCGATAATGTCTTCCTCTATGACCTGTGCGCTTTCGGGTTGCGTTATGGCATCGCCTGCGCGCCCTTTGTCACCAAAGAGCACGTGATAATTGCTGAGCCCGACGCGTTCATTGTTCTCGTTGAAAAGCACAGCCCCCAGCGTTCCCCGGTCGGGGTTGAAGATGTTCTGGATGACAATGCCACCGGTCAGCGACGGGAATCTTTTACCACGCCTTGAGTGCTTCACCGGGTGAGAGACGATCACATCCGTTGGAATGCCCTCGATCTCCCGGGGAATCACAGCGTCTCCCAAAAGTGATTTCGAATGTTTTCGATACACATGGATGCGAATGGCGATCTCTTGCCGGATCCGGCCGGCCTTGTATTTGTATCCCAGGTCCACGTGATGAACACCGCGCAAATTTTTGAGCGCTGGCAGATGCTTTTGCAGCACTTGCATGCCATGCTCTTCCTGTTCGAAGGAGATCATAATTTTTTTGTTTTATTACTCCTCAAATTTCCGACGGGAACGTCAAATTAGAATCACATGAATTGGCGGATTTGATTCACCAGAAGTAGTGATATTTCAGCGGTGGGTAATTATGCCGAGGTCAGAACTTTTCATCCGTGAAGCCGTTTTGAATGGCGTAGTTCACCAGGGCGGCGGTGTTCTTCATGTTGAGTTTGCTGAGTAGATTCTTGCGATGGGTGTCAACGGTGTAGGTACTGATGAATAGCTTATCAGCGATCTCTGCGGTCGAGTAGGCCTGGGCAACGAGACGGAGAATTTCCAGCTCGCGGCGCGTGAGTTGTACGGCCGTAGTGGCCCCGGTCTTGAAACTGTCCATAATCGTTTTGGTCACTTCGTTGCTAAAGTACGATTCGCCGGCGGCTACCGTGCGGATGGCTTTGAGCAGTTCGGACCGGCCGGTATTTTTCAGGATATAGCCGGACACACCGGCTTCGACCAGCCCTTTGATGAATGCGGGCTTGTTGTACATGCTCAGGATGAGAATGCGAACCGAGGCATGTTTTTGCCGGATGATCCGGGTGGCCTCAATGCCATCGAGGCCGGGCATGTTGATGTCGAGCAGCACAACGGGTTTGTCCTCCGCATAGGTTCGTACGAGCGACAACAGCGCTTCGCCGTCCAGGGCTTCGCCCAATATATGGAGATCGGGCTCTTGCGAAAGGAGTGCCTTCAAGCCATCGATGACCACCTGGTGATCGTCGGCAAGGATGAGCGGTATCATAAATCAGGGAGGGGGATGGTGATCAAAATGGTAGTGCCGTTGCCTTTGCCGGAGTCGATGCGGAAAATTCCTTCGAGAGACTGAACGCGCGATGCAACGTTGCCCAGGCCGATACCGCCCAAAGGTATTTCCGGATCAGATTTGAAGCCGACGCCATTGTCTTCGACCATCAGCGTCAGCTCGCGATGGTCGCGGTTCACTTGCAGGGTGAGTTCGGTCGCCGCAGCGTGCTTCAGCACGTTGCTTACCAGTTCCTGCACGATGCGATAGAGCTGGTGTTCTATTTTCGGATCGAGCCGCGTGGCCAGACCGTGGTCCAACACGGTCATCTTTAATTGGTTCGTCTGGCTGATGGTATCGCTCAGTTCATGCAGCGCGGTTTTTAAACCGAACTTGGCGATGGATCCGGAAAGAAGATTGTGTGAGATCTCCCGCACTTCGGTGACGGCGCTGTCGAGCAGTTGACTTACTTTTTCCAGCGACTGTTTGTTATGGCTCCCGGCTTCCGTCATCGCGCTGCAATAGAGTTTGCTTGCGGAAAGGATGCTGCCGAGCCGGTCGTGAAGGTCTTCCGACAAGCGTTTTCTTTCTTCATCCTGGCCGTTCAGGTAGGCCCGCAGCGACCGGATCTCCTGCTTGCGGAGAAGCTCGTCTATCTTGCTATTCATAAGGGCCTTGTCGCGCTCGCGAAGTTGAACGATCATTTTTTGCCGTTGCGAATAGATCCATACTACCACGATGGTCAAGACCAGCGCCACGATCAGTGTTATCATCATAGAATCCCGTTGTTGCGTCCGCAGCGTTATCTCGGCTTGCTTTTTTTCGGTTTCATATTTTGCTTCAAGTTCTTTTATCGTTGCTGTCTTTTGATCATTGTAAATGATCTGGTCCAGGCTGTCATACAGCAACAAATAGCGATAGGCGTCAACATAACTTTTTTCGGCATGGAAGCACTCCGACAGGCGTCGCGCCAGGTTTCGGTAGGCGTTGCGATTGCCTTCCGTTTTTGCGAGAACAATGCCCTCGAGAAACGATTCCTTTGCTTTTGGCCATTCGCTTTTCTTCGCGTAAACATTTCCCAGGTTCAGGTAGGTGCCTACCACGTCGGCGGTCAGCCCCAGCCGGTTTTGGATCGCGATGGCCCGGGCATATTGACGCTCGGCTTTGTCGAGCTCGTTTTGGTTTTCATAGACCAGCCCGAGGTTAACATACAGCCCCGACGAGCCCACGGTATCGCCGAGGGCCTCGTAGGCGGCGATGCTTTGCTGGTAATAGTCGAGGGCCTTCCCGGCGTCGTGATCTTTAAAATCACTGTCGTTATAGATGTTGCCGGTGTTCTTCAGGACCAACGCATACATGGCCTGGTCTTCTGTGCTGGCAAGTCTTCGTGCCTCGTCGTAGTTTTCAATCGCTTCGCGATATTGGTGGTCGCTGGCGAAATAATTTCCAATAGCGACGTAGTTGCGAACCAAGCCGGGTTTGTTGTTGAGCCGCAGGTTCATTTCCCGGCTTTTGAAATAATAAGAAAGGGCTTTCTCGCTGTCGCCCGATCGCCAGTGGGTCACGCCCAGGTTGTTGTACGTGGCGGCTTGCAACCGTTCATCCGGGATGGCCGCAAAGATCCCGATGGCTTTCTCCAGGGCCTCGACCGATTCCTTGAACCGGCCGTGATCTTTCAGGAAAATCCCTTTCTCGCGCAACAACTCGCCCAACTGTTTTTGCCGTCCCACGTCTTCGGCGGCGACAATGGCCGCTTCGAGAAAGAACAAGGCGGAATCCTGGTGTGCGTATTGGTACTTTTCATACCGCTCGAAGAGGGCATCTGCCCGTGTCGAATCACCGGCATAGGCATGGAGGGCCAGGAGGATCAGTAACTTCATGGAGGCAACGCGTTGACCCGATGAAGTTAGCTAATCCTCCCGAGATTTCACTTACTTGGGATCACCATATTGGCCGGAGCTTGTGCCCTGGTGAGTTTCATCTTCGTGCACGCAATGCACCCGGACGCGTATGTCATTCTTCTTTTTGATGTCTGCTTTGGAGAGCAGGTATTGACGGGTGATCAATTGCATGTCGGCACCCATTTCACCCTTCAGGAGTATTCTGATCAAGGTTTCAAAACCTTTCCCCATATCCGGATCAGGGTCCGGCGCAAACACAACCGGAATGGGGCTTCCATATGCTGGTCCCGGATCGTCGGTGACAGAGAGTCCTGTTTCCGCAAAAAAGGTCACGTCCAAGATGTATTCTTTGGCGTTGGCGTGGGAGAGGGAGATTGATGGTTTGAGAGTTTTCATAATGTATTAGGTTTAAAATTTAAATCAAATCGATTTGCAATGCTGATCATTTCTGTGGCGAAGGCGTAGTCAAAGGTTCGGTCAATGGAAATGCCGCCGGCCGTGTTCATGCCTAAGGCTTCCGTTGTGGATTTTCCAAATTCATTTGCGCTCAGCCACAGCGCCCCGGAGTCGCCATTGTCGGAAATTTCTCCGTTGCGGGGCCTGAACAACGGGTCGGTTTCGATGATGATTTGCCGCTTCCTGAAACCCCCTCCGCCGATCCGGATAGCCTTGATCACCGTCACAATGCCGTGCGTCACTTTGGTAGTCAGTCCATATTTGATGACCTTGTCGTTCAATCGAACGTCGCGGGTTTTATCGGGCACGACATCGAGTTCGCGGATCATGGGATTGGCATCGGCCGGATCGTTTATGCTTGCCAGCGAGCAATCCAATTCAGCATCGTTGAAGGCAACGGTACCAATTTTAAAATTGTCGGCCCCCTGTTGTGCGGGATGTATAACGGTACTCGGCTTGGCGCCCAACACATGCTGGCAACTTAGATAATAGGGCTTCGTGTCTTTGATGACAATAGCAGCCAATGTGCCGGGACTCTTGTCTCTATCGTTGCCGATGCTGTCGCCGGGCCTGAGTTTTTCCCACACCTCGGGAACAAATTCGATCACTCGCTTCGGAATTCCCGGGCGTGACTTGCGCAACGTTTGTATGCGGAATGTCCCAATGTCATAGTACGGCGGAATAGTGGTCTTCGTGATATCGTCCAGCATAAAACAAATGCGGTAGTCGAAGCCCGACGCCGGTCCGGGTGCCGCCGAGATCCCGATGGCATTGATGTTGTTCTCCCCGTGATGATCGTCCTCCAACACCCTGCGAAGCTGGGTTTCAATGAAGGTTGCCGTAGCGTCGCTGTCAACCTGTGTCATGCGCATAATGATTTATTTGTTTTCGTTTATTTTAACGCCGAGATAACCGCCCGCGCTCACCCCCGAAAGGATCAAAAGCGTGTCCTGGAATTCGGGCATCTTACAATCGGAAAGCACCCGGATGATAAAGTCGATCATCAACAGGAGTGTGAACAAAACATTTTGAAGGCGATGAATGCTGATGCCGTCGTTGTCGGAAAGGATGTCCCACAAAAAACCTCCGGAGGGATCATTTTGGTGCAAGCGCTCCACCTTTCCATCGTCGAGGTTCTTCTTGTCCGATTCATCGATCGTTCTCCCCAATATGGTGGTGCCGGCGCTAACGCCCAGCAAGATCAGCGCTGTTTTTCCAACCGCCAGATCGCTGGTCATCCCTTTGCAAGCCTCAGTGCCGTTGCCACCCCACAGGTAGACGAGACAGCAAAAGATGATAACCGTCCACAACAGGAGTTGCGTTCGCGCCAGGCTATACGGTTTTCGGTCCTGTAGTGCACTGCTGTCTTTTAAAATGTCGGTTCTGAGGACAAGGATCATAACCAATAAAATGGTCAGGGCGATCACGCCATAAGCGAGGTAGTTCATAGTTTTGGGGTTAAATCTTATCCCAAATCTCGGCTTCTTCCTGGCCGGAGATAAGACCAAAATCCGTTGTTCTCGATACCTACTTATGGTGATTTTCCGTCAACGTTAACATAAAAACAAAAGCCCACTCGCTACCAGGGTAGTCGAATGGGCTCAAGGCTAATCTAGTTCACTTTTTTGTAACACCCAAGAGTTCACGCCAGAAAATGATCGTTGTTCCGATCGATGTTTACACGCGCGTTAACACAATTTTGAAAAAGCTCAGAAAGGATTTTAATCGACATCAGCATTTTACAACTGCACATGAAAAATGGAGCGTGCCTTTTTGACTTCTCTATATACCGAATTCTAGTGAACCAAATGTACCAGTAGGAGCGAAGCCCGCTTCCTGTCGAAGACTGATCTTTGGGTATCAAAAATACTCCACGCCTCGGCGGTGTCTTGGACAAGATGGGCTCTTCAAAAGCATCGCTGAGATGCGTGGGTACACCGAAAAACTTGCATAGGTTGAGACGGCCTACGGTAGGCTCGTTAAGATCATTTTGCGTCGAAAAAGTTGGTCCCCAATCCACCGTGTATCCTTGTCGACCTGCAAGGGCGACCTATCCCGGATGCACAATGTGTCCCTTTTTTGATCAGGTTTAGTCTAACAAAGGCTGGGCAGTTTCAGCTTAAATAGCCGTTCGTCGCAAAAAACCTTTTCTACATCGCAGATATTTTCGGCGGCCGGAATCTTACCTTTGGTTTGCACTTTTACTTTGTAAAGTATCTTGAATGAGGTCAAAACTTGCAACCCTTTCTATTCATATTGTTGGCTGGTGTTTGCTGCTACTAATGCCCTATGTTACAACCTATGAACACGTTCGATCCTTTGCACCAGGCACGACGGGTATTTCCTTTTTGCCGATAGTGCTGATGGGTATTATTAATATTGTCATTTTCTACTTCAACTATTTCTACCTCATCCCCAAATTTCTTTTCGCCAAAAAGTATCTGTACTATGCTGTCCTTTTCTTTTCCTGCCTGATAGTATCTTTTGTCCTTGCCTTTTTTATTTTTGACGAAACGGGGACGAGTCCGGACGCTTTAGAGGCTGCAAATCCGCTGGTGAGACTGGTGCGCCACACCGCCAAAGGCTACGCATTTCAGATGCTGATCGTCTCCTTCGTAACGTCGCTGGCACTTGCCTATAGCAATCGCTTAAAGCAAATCGAACTGGAAAAGCAAGCGGCACAAATAGCTTCCTTAAAATCGCAAATCAATCCTCATTTTTTGTTCAATACACTCAATAATATCTATGCCACGGCCCTCGACACATCGCCTAAGTCTGCCGATATGGTGGAGAAGCTCTCGGAGATGATGCGCTATACCATGAAAGAAACGCAAAGGGATTTCGTGATGCTGGAAGACGAAATTAACTACAATAATAGCTACATTGAGCTGCAGAAAATGCGCCTGGATAAAAGTGTAAAAATTGACTATGATAGTTCGCTGGATGCCGGGGCCTTGCAGATTGCACCCATGCTTTTAACTCCATTTATTGAAAACGCCTTTAAGCATGGCGTCAACCCCGAGCAGGAAAGTCATATTAAAATCGATATGACGTTGCAAAAAAGTGAATTGCACTTGCTCGTTTCGAACAATAAGGTAAGCACACAACAAGAAACGGTCGGGCGCAGTGGACTCGGAATCGAGAACACAAAAAAACGCCTTGAGTTGATTTACCCTGGCAAACACCTGCTGACCGTAAACGAAAACGGTAAGCATTTTGAAGTTTCGTTGCATATCAACCTCTCATGATCAACGCCATTGCCATAGATGATGAGCCCCTTGCGCACAAAGTGATCGAGTCATTTTGCAGGCAAACCGACTTTATCAATTTGCAAAAAACGTTTACGAAGCCGAACGACGCATTAAAACACTTGCGAAAGTTCCCTGCCGATCTGTTGTTTGTCGATATTCACATGCCCGGTATGACAGGAATAAACCTCGTAAAAGGACTGCAACAAAACGCCATGGTGATCTTTACGACTGCCTTTAGTGAATATGCGGCGGTTAGCTATGAATTAAACGCCATTGATTATTTGCTAAAACCTTTCAACTTTAAACGGTTTACCCAGGCCGTCAATAAAGCAAAAGAGTACTTTGACTACATTCAAAGAAAAGACAACAACGCTGATAAATATATTTTCATCCGCGCCGATTTGAGTTTGGTGAAAATTTCATTGGCCGACATCATCTACATCGAAGGATCGGCCGACTATTTGAAAATACATGTGAAAGACCGGAAGACGGTCGTGGCAAGAATGCCCATGAAGGATATGTTGGAGAAACTTCCTTCAAACGATTTTGTCAGGGTTCATCGCAGCTTCATTTTGCCGTTCAGCAAAATAGAATCGGTAAGGAACAACACTATTTCCCTTGGCGAAGTGCAGATCCCCATAGGAAAAACCTATGTTGAGGAGTTTTTCGATAGGTATACGGGGTGAATTGATTCCCTGGATGCCGACGATGTATTCATTCCTTCTTCGCTCTTTTCCGTCCCTTCTTCTCAAAAATTTTTTCCTGGCCCTCCGGGTTCCCACATTTGCATCAAAAACGCTTTGACTTGCTTTAACATCTTTAAACATGAAAACAATTATCCTTCTCATTTTGGCGGTTTGCCTGACGCTTGCCTTTTCCTTTTTCATAACGGAAAAAGCAGTCGCGCAAGCAGATCAAGAGCATAAAGTGGATGCCGCCGGCGCCGATGGAAATTCGCCTTATGTTACCGGCATTACCGCAGGACGCGCCAAGTCCCTGGTTGGGGTTGCGGCGGGATTAGTTGGTCTGATCGTCGGATGGCGGGCTAGGACGCGCTCCGCAGTTAGCCCCAGTGGCCGAAACTGGACCATTGCGGCATTCGCGCTTGGGTCGGCTGCTATTGTACTCGGCGTAACGCATTTGGCTACAACTGCGGGCGGCTTCGGCACCGGCGGGGGAAAAGCCGGAGCAATCGTTGCCCTGGTGTTGGGGCTTATCGGGTTGGTCCGCAGTGGACCGGTATTGCTCCGCCCCAAATAATGTCGAGGGACGAGCCAGTCTGGGGAAAAGCTGCAAAATGCTTAGACGGGACGTTGGCCAGCGCGTTTTCCTGGCGATGTATCCCCCAATCCATGGCAGGCATTTTTTGGTTAGCATCCGCTATCTTCACGCATGCTCAAATCAATCGAAAACTCCCCGGGTAACAATCGTCTCGAGTCCATCGACATCGTGAGGGGGTTGGTCATGGTTATCATGGCCTTGGATCACGTCCGTGACTTCTTTAGCTACACCACCTATCGCCCGGACGATGTGACGCAAGCTTCCGCATTTTTGTTCTTCACACGTTGGATCACCCATCTTTGTGCCCCGACTTTCATTTTTCTTTCCGGCGTCGGCATTTATCTCTACTACAAGAGAGTTGATAGTCTAAGAAAAACAAGTCTATTCCTCCTAACCCGCGGCCTATGGCTGATCGTGGTAGAGGTTTTGTTAATCAGTTTTATACTGACCCAAGGATATCAACTAACACTGCTCTCGGTGATCTGGGCGATCGGTTGTTCCATGATTCTACTCGCCGCCCTGATTTGGCTCCCTCGTTGGCTTCAGATCGCGCTTTCGCTGGCCATGATTGCCGGACATAACGCCCTTCCGACGCTTGAAAAGGTATCGCCCGATAACATGCTGCTTGCCTTTTTGCATAACTCCCCATTCTTCGTAAGTGAGCCACCCATTTTAGTCGCCTATGCCATTGTACCCTGGGTTGGCGTGATGCTTCTGGGTTATGGCATCGGCTCGTGGTTTTTCTATCCGCCACCGGCGCGGGATAAATTATTGCTAAGAACGGGCCTCTTCGCGCTGGCACTTTTTTTTGTATTGAGGTTTTTAAATAGCTACGGCGATCCATCGCCTTGGAGCATCCAGGAACGTGGTGGGATTTTTACTTTACTTTCATTTTTCAAGGTATCAAAGTCTCCGCCCTCACTTTTATTCCTGTCGGTAACACTCGGAATAGCATGCATACTCCTGGCGCAAGCCGAACGAATCCCGGCCCGGGCAAAAGAAATTCTAATCACCTATGGGCGGGTGCCATTGTTCTATTTTATCGCGCACCTGGCAATCATCAGTCTGACATCCTTTTTATGGACTTACTTTTCGTTCGGCAAGGGAGTTAACCTGTCCTTTTCATCCGCCAAAGATTGGCCTGTGGCATATCAGCCGAGTTTGTTGCGGGCATATGTCGTGTGGTTGCTGCTTGTTAGCGCGCTCTATTTTCCATGCCGCTGGTATGGCCGCTACAAAGCAAAAAGCAAGGCGTGGTGGACATCTTACCTGTAGAAGGTGACACACCTGTCAAACGGCATCATCAAATTTCTCGGCCCACACATAAGCCCGCTTGGTGGCCCACTCAACATCCGGATAGGGAAGGCGCTCCAGGGTGTCGATGATCCTGAATTTATTATCGTCGAGTAATTTCAAGATCCGGTCTGTTTGCAGGAAGTGCAAATCAATGTCCACATCGATCTCGTTCGCCTTATCAAAATGCATCGTCTCTTCTCCCACATGAAACGAGAATAAAAAATGGGCGCCCTTCTTCAAAACGCGATTCACTTCTTTAAAAGCCAGGTCGACTTGGTGGTAATCAAAGTGCACAATGGCATAAAAAGCGACCACCGATCCAAAATATTTTTCACGATAGGGCAAAGCAAGAAGGTCGGCGGTCTCGAACTTGATAAGGGGGAAAATTCTCCGGGCCACTTTCACCATGACAGGCGAAATATCAATTCCAATGATATCTTGTAAGCCAGCGTCAAATAGAAATTTCGTGGTTTGTCCCGGTCCGCAGCCAAGATCAGCACAGGTGCCCGTATTTTCATTGAGCCGTGCAAATTCTTTCAAGATCAGGCGATCAAAATGTTTTTTTGAAAGTTCGTCAATGCGGGTGGCGGCATAGTTTTCGGCTGTAGCATTGTAGGTCTTTATTATTTTTTCCTGTGGCTGCATTTTTTAAATCAGTTTAATATCGTTCGCGACAAGGGTAAGATCATTGTTAAATTGATGTCCACCGGTTGGAATTTCGCGGAAGGTAGCCCAAGGGAGTTGCTGTTTGTAAATGGCCAGGTGCCCGAGCGGAACTTCTTCATCATCCAGACAGTGATAAAGGAACAAAGGAATTTTTTTATCGAGTTTTTCAGCAAAATCTGGTTTCAGCTTAAAGGCCTGAACCCAATCTTCGTCACCACTCCAAAAGGGTGTGCCCATAAGAAAAATACCGGCGATCTTCTTTTTGATTTCCAGTTCGGAAAGACACGCCAGCAGCATGGAGGCTCCGAACGAGTGGCCAGTCAGGATAATGCCGTCTTCGCTGGCGGAAATTTCCCGGCCGATCTGTTTGCGTCTCCCGAGGTCCGGCGTTCCATCGCTACGGAGTAGGGGATAGCGGACGGAATATCCAGAGCCCAGGTTTAACGTAAGCGAGGCGGCAAGTTTCGCGTCTGCGTCATAGCCCTCCTCCGATCCACTCCCATGAAAAAATAATACGTGTTTTGCCATAGCATTGTGATTGCGGTTTAAAAAAATTAGCAAGAATGATTTAAGACTGTTTTATGTTACGCCGTAGGGCGCCCTTCTTCCTCAAGCCCTGGTTTATTTACAACGTAATTTGCTTTGGGTGCCTAAGCCTGTAGATCCCCACGGAATGAATGACGACAGCGACAAAACTCCCGATGACAATAGGGACAGCACCCATGAGCAAACCATAGACGATGTAAAGGGTATTTGCCAGTAGCGATAAGACCCGCAGGTGCAGAATGTCTTTCATCGCCATGGAGGTCAGGTTCAGGGTGAGGGCTAAAAAACCTAAAGCATTTGTCATGGGATAATATTTTTAAGATTCATGATAACAACCTAATGCGCTAGCCGATTTTGTCGTCGCTATATTTTAACAGCATGATATAGCAGGGGTTGAGATGCGTTTCAGTAAGCTGAAATTGATCCGTAGCGGCAATCCGAAAACCAAATTTTTCATAAAAGGCGATTGCCTTATTATTTTTTGTCCACACCACCAGCCACATTCCATTTTGTCCACGCGATTTTGAGTAATCGATATTGTAAAGCATGAGCTTCGCGCCCAGCTTTAGACCATGAAAAGAATCACGGAGATAGATTTGATCCATTTTTGAAACGCGCTCCAGCGCAATTGCCGGGTGCTCCATAGAGAGCTCAATTTTGGAAAATCCGGCCACGGTATCCTCATGCTGGATGACATGATAAATGTTTGCTGGGTTGGCCAATTCCTTTTTTATAGCAGCGAGATTGTATACTTTCTCCATGTAAGTAGCGATTTCATGTGCCGCTGCGCTGTCCTTGTGGGATGCGTAAAAGGTTTCCGCACCCAGTTCGTGCAACACTTCCGCATGTTGTAGTGACGCTTTGATGATCATTTGTAGTCCATGTTATTTAATCTCCAAGCCATAGTCTTCAGAAAACATCCTGCTCATTCGGCTGCGTTTGCTATTATTTACGCGATGACCAATTCCTTTCAATGCCTAAAACAAGCTAAATTGTATGATAATAAAAAATACTTAATTTGCATTGATCGATAACAATAATGAATCAATAAAATGACCACGGATCAACTGAAGAATTTCCTTGCCGTAGCCGAAGTTTTGAATTTCCACAAGGCAAGCCATACTATGTACATCGCACAGCCCGCGTTGAGCCGTCAGATAAAAAACTTGGAAGATGAGGTGGGTGCTGAATTATTTGACCGGACAAAAAAGCAGATCAAGCTGACGGCTGCTGGTGTGTTCTTTAAAAATGAGGTCACTAGGATCCTTAAACATTTGGAGCAGGCACAAAAAAAGGCTAGCCAGATCCACCAGGGCGAGGCCGGAGAGATAGCGATTGGACATGTGAGTTCGGCGATGTACTCCGTGTTGCCTTATTTTTTAAAGACGATCAAGACGACCTATCCCCATTTAAAAATTGGACTCTCGGAAACTTCGTGCAACATGATCTTTACGAAGATCCTGGATCGCGAGCTCCATTTTGGAATCGTGCCAAACGAAGTAGGCCCCGGGGGAATTGAATCCGCGATGCTATACAAAGAGAATTTTGTGGTGGTCATGCCAAAGAATTTGAAAATAAACCTCAAAAAAAGTGGCGACCTGAAACCCCTGGCGAATGCCGATTGGATCTTACCCGCCCGGGAAGATGGACAGGTATACCATGATCTGTTATACCGGATCTTTCAAAAAAACGGATTCACACCCAAGGTAGTTTTTCAATCCCCCAATGCATCAACGAATTTGAGAATGGTGAGCGAGGGCCTGGGAGTGACCATCATTGCCAAGTCGGCTGTGAATGGGGTGAATCTGAATATAAAACATTTCGAGCTTACGGATATACCTTCAAAAGTTGAAATGCGATTTGTCTGGTCGAAGGAGCGGGGAGAAGAATTGAAAGAATACATCGAGCTTTTCCTGAAGATCTTCAGGGAAATACGAGGTGCCTGAGCCGCTAGTATAGCGCACAACTTTTCCAACGATACAAGCTCCCCATGTGAGCGGCAGATTGTTCCGTCATTTTGGCTACAACCTAACTCATTATAGCTACATGCCGGACCTGAAAGCATGCTGAACTTTGTGCTACTAAAGATTAAAAATATGAGCACAATAATTCAAATTCCGGCAAGAAACGCCAACAGCAAGTTCAGCAGTGTCAAAGGCGCGCACGTGGCGTTGCGCGTTCCCAATTTTGAGGCGAGCAAGAAATGGTATATGGAAAAACTGGATTTCCGTGTCGTACACGAATGGCCTTTTGGCGATCTTCAACTGGCTTACCTGGCGCCTGCCAACGATGACAATTTCTGGATTGAACTCCTGGCCGGCGGCAACCCCGCGCCGCGACACAAATTCACTGACCTTACCGAAAGCCTGCATCCGGAAGGGTATCATCACTTTTGCCTCAATGTCGACAACGTGGATGAAACGCTCGCAGAACTCAAAAAACGACAAGTAACCATTCTGGGCGAGCCATTCGATTTACCAGCCATCGGTAAAAGACTTGCTTTCTTTTCCGATCCCGATGGTAACCTGATCGAACTGGCGGAAACACTTAAAGGATAGCCTGAACGTCAACCTACATAACAGATAATGAAAAATTCAAAGGATAAAGTGTGGCTGATCACGGGTTGTTCTACAGGCTTGGGCCGGGCGTTCGCCAGCGCAGCATTAGCGGATGGCTATGCCGTGACAGTGGCGTCGCGCAAGACAACGGATGTTGACGATATCGTGAAAGCATTTCCTGAAACTGCATTTGCCGTGTCATTGGATGTGACGAAACCGCATGAGATCCAAGCTGCGGTAAAGGCCACAATGAAACGCTTCGGGAAAATAGACGTCCTGGTAAACAACGCCGGCATCGGATATTTTGGCTCCATCGAAGAAAGCGATGATGCAGAAACCAGAAGAATGATGGAGATAAATTTCTTTGGCCTCGCCAACACAACACGGGAAGTGCTTCCCATTATGCGCTCGCAAAAAGGCGGGCATATCATCAACATATCTTCGATCTGCGGATTGTTTTCTTTTCCGGGCCTGGGCTACTACAATGCCACGAAGTACGCTGTGGATGGATTCACCGAAACGCTTTACCAAGAAGTAAAGGACCTGCGGATCAAGGTTAGCATTGTAGCGCCGGGAGCTTTCCGTACAGACTGGGCAGGTCGCTCGGCACGGGAAAGCCACGGCACCATTGCGGATTATGCACAGACGGCTGATGCTTTCAAAAGTGTCATCCGGAGCAGCAATGGTCAGCAACCCGGCAATCCGGCCAAAGCTGCTGCGGCACTCATTAAGCTGGTGGAGGCCGAAAACCCACCCCTGCGCTTGCTGCTGGGAGCGGATGCGATGGAATTTGCCAAAACAAAAGTGCAGATGCTAACCGCAGATTTTGATGCCTGGGAACATGTGACCAACCATGCAGGATTTTAGCGAATCGCAATCGGCAACAAATCGTTTTGTAGCTTTGTAAAAGCTAACCCGCATGAAAAAGTGAAAGGCACGAACTCCAGGACACCGTTAAAATTTGACTCCATATCGGAACTGCAAAAGGCGTTGGGGTTACCCAAACCTTTGCATCCGCTGGTGAGCCTGGTAAATTATGCCGATATAAAACTTCAGGACGAGGAATTGCCAAAATTGCTACTGCTAAATTTTTATAAGATCTCCTACAAGTTCAACTTCAGCGGCAAGATCCGGTACGGACAAGGTTACTACGATTTCAACGAAGGTGGACTATGTTTCTATTCGCCCCATCAAATCATTTCCAGTGCGGAAGACGGGATCGACTACTCCGGCTACACATTGCTTTTTCATCCTGATTTCATTCGTCATCATCCGCTGGCAGCGAAAATGAAAAACTATGGTTTTTTTTCCTATGCTGCCAATGAAGGTCTGTTTGTGTCGGACAAGGAACGGCAAACGCTTACAACGGTTTTTGAAAACATAAAAGACGAGTTGAACACCCCGATCGATGAATTCAGCCAGGAAGTAGTGGTGTCGCACATCGAAGTGTTGCTCAACTACAGCAGCCGCTTCTACAAGAGACAATTCATTACCCGCAAAGCCGTGAGCCACGACCTGCTGGTGAAAATGGAACAATTGCTGGAGAAATACTTCGATGCACACGAAAGCCTCAATAAAGGGCTACCCACGGTGGAGTACCTGGCTGGAGAACTAAATGTATCGCCGCGCTATCTAAGCGACATGCTCCGGTCGCTCACCGGACAAAATGCGCAACAGCACATACATGGAAAGCTCATTGAAAAAGCAAAAGAGTATTTAACAGCCACGCAGTTATCCGTGTCGGAAATTGCGTATCAGCTGGGGTTTGAACATTCACAGTCGTTCAATAAATTATTTAAGAAAAAGACCAACCAGACTCCGGTTGAGTTTAAGCAATCCTTCCATTAGCACCATGAACATCGAATCGTTTATTCATGATTGGCTGGCTGCAGCCAATGCCTTTGATACAAAAAGATTTTTAGGGAAGTGGCACTCGGATGGTATTTTGGATGACCCTTCGGTAGGACAAATGTTCAAGGGGCATTCCGGAATTCGTCGGTATTTCGATGACTACTTCATCGGCTACCAAACGCAGACACGGCTCGTCAGACTAGATATCATTGCTCCCAACAAAGCCCACATAATAGTTGACTTTACCGGCGAATTCCCAGGAGGGCAAGTTGGCGGGACGTTTGATTTCATCTTCAAAGATGGGAAAATAAAAACCGCAAAAGCAGAGTTGATATAACCAGTAACCAGGAGATTGGCTAAGGCAATCTTTCCTAACACACCCATCCCCGGTCCCAGATGTCTTTCACGGACCCTTTTTTCTTGCGCAGGTGATAGGTGAGGGCCAGGTAGATGAAATAGCTGACCTCCTCGGGAATGTCATCCTTTGCGTCGAGGATAATGCCCCGCGTGCTGTCGAACGTCAGCGGTGTCGTTACTTTTTGCTTGAACTCCTTCACCACGTTGCTCTGGCAGTGAACAAATATGCCATACATCCCCTCCTGGGAGCCAACGCGATCGATCCGGAGGGTGGTCCCGCTTTGCGTTTCGCTGGTGAGGTAGCTGGGGGAGTCCCATTTCAGGGTCTCTTCGAGGGGGCCGACCCCGGAGGTTTTCGAAGCCATATCGAAAATGAGTTTCCGCAGCACCAGGAGCCGTTTCCGGATCGCAGGAGGCGTTCTTTCAAATACGGCGGCTACCTTTTTTGACTGAAAATCGTTTTTCATTGTTTTTTTATTCATGACCCAATATTCCGGAGTCCTCCTGACAAGGGTATGTCAGGAGAAAACGGAGGATATAGACGTAACCGGTTTATTATGTTTACCCACCAGTACCCGCCCGTACCCAATTCAACCCATCCGGGACAGCGCATCTCAACCACTACTCCTCTCTCAAAAACTTTACAGGATTTACAAACGCCGCCCGCAACGATTCCTTAAGGACCGACAAAAACGCTAAAGAAGCAATAGCAAGCGCCGCCATCGCCAAGGCTTGCCAGCCGATGGCCGTGTGATAGGCAAAGGTGCTTAGCCAGCGATTCATCAAATAGTAAACCGTGGGAACGACAAGCACAAACGACAGTGCCGTGGTAGCCATGTAGGGCGCCGAGAGTCCCCAGGCAATGCGACCGATGCTTGACCCCAGAACCTTCCGGATCCCAATCTCCTTCCGGCGCTGTTCCGCGGTGTAGGACGACACGGCATAGAGGCCGATGGCCGAAATGAAGATCGCGACCAGCGTGAAGTAGAAAATGATCTCGGAGAAGACTTTGTCGTCGGCGTGAAGCTGGTCGAAGCTGTCCGTCATTTGCACTAGCATGAAGGCTCCATCGGGATTGAATTGATGCCATAATTTTTCTATTGTCGCGCGGGTCTCGGTTTCGTTGCCCGGCTGGAGACGCAGCGAAATAAAGTTCCGCTGCCATTGGTCGTCGTGCACCGCGTCGAGCATGACCATGGGAAGGATCGTTGCGTGAACCGACTCCAGGTGGAAATCCTGTACAACGCCGATCACTTCACCTTTCAGGTAGGTCGACCACTTGAGTTCCTTGCCGATGGCCGTGGTGGGCGTCCACCCAAAGGTTTTCGCTGCCGTTTCGTTGATGACAAAGGCCGCGGAGTCGGACGTGAGCTCGCTGTTGAAATTTCGCCCGCTGATAAAACGGATGTGGTAGGTATCGGTGAACCCTTGTGTGATGTAGGAACTCTCCACTTGGATCGCATCGGGTACGCCGGGCAACTCGACGATCCGGCGGTCGAAGTTGAGCGTGTTCACCGGAAGCCGCTGCGAATACCCGATCGACTCAACACCCGGCAATGCGCGCAACCGGTTTTCAAATACCTGGGGGTTTTCAGAGAAGGGTATCGCGACCACATGGTTCAGGGTTACGCCAAGGTCCTTCTTCCTGATAAAGGATAGTTGTTCCGCTACGATCAGCGCCGAGAAGATCAGGATTCCCGAGATCGCCAGCTGCGCAAAAATGAGCGCGTTGCGGAAGCTAAAGGGACTGCGCAGCGACGCCTGCACGCGCTTGTTGCGGAAAGCATTGAGAATGCCATACCCCGACAACATCCACGCGGGAATATAGCCCGCGACCGCCACCACGAAAAGAAAGATGCCCGCCAATACCACACCGAAATGCCAGTCCACCAGGTTTTGCCACGTGATGGACATGCCGGTAATTTCACTGAACACCGGCGACAAGGTGGCGACAAGCAGTCCGGCAACCGCGAGCGACAGCAAAAAAGCAAGCGCCACCTCAGCAATGAACTGAACCAACAGCTGTCCGCGCACGGCGCCGAGCACTTTTCGCATGCCGACTTCCTTCAGCCGGCCTGTCATTTTCGCGAGCGAGATATTGATGAAGTTTACACAGCTCATCGCCAGGATGAGCAAACCCGTAAAGATCATGATCCGGAGCAACGCCATGCTTCCAACCGGCTTCATGGCACCTCCCGCATTCGAACCGAGGTGAATCGATGAAACCGGCTCGAGTGCAAACGCGAATTTTTTATTTTGCTTTGCTGCAAACTCAACGGGGACGTATTTCGTGACAAAGGCCGGAAATTTTTCTTCGAGCGACGCGGCGGCTTTTGTGTCATGAAGTTCTACGTACGTCCAGATCGATTTGAAGGAACCCCACCCATGACTGAGGTCAGTGATCGCCTGGAACGAGGCCAGGAAATCAAAACTGAAGTGTGTGTTCGATGGAAGGTCCTTGAACACACCCGTGACGATGAACGAGAGGTCATTGCCCGGGTCTCCTTTGTAGTGGATGGTTTCCCCGACAGGATCCTTGTCACCAAAATATTTCTTTGCCGCTTTTTCCGAGATCACGATGGCGCTGGGCGACGACAGGACCGACGTGCGTTCGCCCTTGATCAATTCAAAGTCGAACACACGAAACGCGTTGGAATCGGCGAAGAGGAATTTATCTTCCTGGAAAATTTTGTCGTTCACCCGCAGCACGGGCATATAAGCGCTCCAGAAGCGTACCGAGGAGACAACTTCCGGAAATTCGTCTTTCAATGCCGGGCCCAGGGGGATCGGTTCGCCTGCGCCGGTGCTTTCAACACCGGTTGAAGACACTTGTTTATTGATCACGCGATAGATCGCCTTGCCGCTATAGTTTTGATCGTACGAAAATTCGTGGAGCACATAGAACGCGATCAGCATGCACGAAGCGATCCCGACGGAAAGCCCGCCGATAGTTACCCAGTTGTGCGTTCGGTGGCGACCCCATTGCCGCACGAGGACCTTCAGGTAGTTGACGAACAAGGCCGGTAAAAAACTGCGGGTCACTTGCCACGTTTTGCGCTCGCGGGCAAAAAGGTGCTCCTGGCCGAGTTCCTCAGGCGTGCCCGTATCGGCTACGGCCTGGTGAAATGCAGCTTCCGGCGCGACGCCTTTCTGAATGAGTTCCTGAATTTTGTCGGTCAGGTGCGACGCGAGCTCTTCGGCGTCGCCGTCTTCCAGGCGAGCCCCGGTTTGCATTTTCTTTTTCCAGGCGGCAATGTGTTTTTGCAGATCGAACATAAGGGCGTATTCTTTTACGTGATGGAGATTTTTGCTTCCGGAAGATCCCAGAGGCGCATGAGGGTGTTGTGCACTTCGAGCCAGGCTTGTTTTTCGGTGACGAGCTCTTTCCGGCCCTTATCGGTGAGGTTGTAATATTTTCGCTTGCGGTCGTCTTTGACGATCCACTCCGAGACGATCAACTTTTCGCTTTCCAGTTTGTGCAGCACAGGGTAGAGCATGCCTTCTGCCCAGACGAGCTGTCCGCCGGAAGCAGACTTCACTTGCTGAATGATGTCGTAGCCATAGTTTTTCCCGCGAGCGAGAATGGTGAGGATCAGCGGCTTGGTAGACGCCGCCATAAGGCCTTTCGTAAGCATATTACATAGATAATCTATGTATGTGTACGGCAAGGCTGGGGAATGGTTGTTGGTGGCCGCTTTTTTTTAAAGATGCCTCGCAAATTGAATTAAAGGGGATGGGGTGGCGGGACTTGGAATGGATAGTAGGGATGCAGGCAACCATGCAGCTTGTTGTTTTGATTAAGACCTCAACAAAGGCGTCTTAAAGGCTCGAAACTTGCTTCGAAAGTGTTTGCCACTTAATGTGTCACAGCCCCAAAATTTCAACTCCGTAGGAGTTCTCCATCATAACGCCGGGTGCAACCCGGCGTATGCGAACCCGAGATCCGCATGCGCCACGTGCTCACGAGAATAGAAGTATGCTACGTTCATGGCGCACACCGCGCTGCGCACGGATGCAACGTGCCTTTGCGCGCCAAACCGTGCGAGGCTCGATCAGACTTTCCTATGGCGCTTTTGCCTTTTTTTCATCCCGTTGCCCCGGGTTAAAACCCGGGGTTATGATGGGAAACTCCTACGGAGTTTGGAGAGGGCCAATTTATTCAAAGACTTGGCCAGTTAAGCAACCTGGAAAGCAGTGTTAGTTATGCCGCAAGAATCATAGCAACCCGGTGTATGCGAACCCGCGATCCGCCTGCGCCACGTGCTCACGAGAATAGAAGCATGTCACCTTCATGGCGCACACCGCGCTGCGCACGGATGCAACGTGCCTTTGCGCGCCAAACCGTGCGAGGCTCGATCAGACTTTCCTATAGCGCTTTTGCCTTTATTCATCTGTTCCCCCGGGTTAAAACCCGGTGTTATGATGGGAAACTCTTATTGTTGCCTCTTGACCTGTAACAGCCCCAAAATTTTGAACTCCGTAGGAGTTCTCCATCATAACACCGGGTGCAACCCGGTGTATGCGAACGCGCGATCCGCCTGCGCCACGTGCTTACGAGAATAGAAGCATGCCACGTTCATGGCGCACACCGCGCTGCGCACGGATGCAACGTGCCTTTGCGCGCCAAACCGTGCGAGGCTCGATCAGACTTTCCTATGGCGCTTTTGCCTTTTTTTCATCCCGTTGCCCCGGGTTAAAACCCGGGGTTATGATGGGAAACTCCTACGGAGTTTGGAGAGGGCCAATTTATTCAAAGACTTGGCCAGTTAAGCAACCTGGAAAGCAGTGTTAGTTATGCCGCAAGAATCATAGCAACCCGGTGTATGCGAACCCGCGATCCGCCTGCGCCACGTGCTCACGAGAATAGAAGCATGTCACCTTCATGGCGCACACCGCGCTGCGCACGGATGCAACGTGCCTTTGCGCGCCAAACC
>CBIHQM010000027.1:0-28181 GCA_966211885.1 uncultured Chryseolinea sp. | reverse complement strand
CGTCAAGCGGTTGTCGCGCGGACATTCGTAGCCTTCGATCACCACTTTGAGGTTTAACTTTTCCGTGGCGGCTTCGATGGATGCCAGGAGGTCCATATAGTGTTCTGCATATTGCAGCGGGGGCATGAAGAAGTAAATCTTTCCATCCCTCAGTTCGATACACAAAGCCGTCTTCACCGTGTAGCCATCAAAGGTGGTCTCGGGTTCCTTCGACACCTCTTTTCTCTCCAGCTTCTCCTTCAGGTCTTTCGGCTCTTCTTCATCCAAAACCGTGGTAGCAAAAAATTCCTTCGGGAGTACGCTGGATTTTATTTCGTAGAAGTAACGATGTTGAACGTGCTGGTGAAAATTTGCCAGCGCCGGTAAACTCTCGAACGTGCTGCGTTCCACCGGACGCTGTGTTCGCTTGGGGCTGGTGTAGAGCAATGATTTAAGCGGCAAGCGCAAACCTATAGGTGAATTTCCCGGAATGAGTACCAAGTGATTGCTTCTGAACTCCCATTTGCAGGAAAGCCACTGATTGTTCCAATGATTCCATTCGAGTGGAATAACATATCCGGCCGGCGTGGCCATGCCGTTGACCAACAACTCCGCCAGTTTTCTGCGTTCCAGCGGATCGTCCAGATTAGCCTTATACGGATCGATGTTCACCGGCACCTTACTTTCTTCCCAAAGAAAAAAGAATGCATCTTCCAAAGCCGGATGAACGTGTTCGGCGGGGATATTCAGAAAGCGGCTGATCTCAACGGCCAGGTTCTGCACATCTTTGATCGTAAATGAAGAAGGGTTGTCCTCCAAGTCCAGCAACGCGTCATTCTTCCAAATGGGCAGGCCATCGTTTCGCCACAAAGTGGTGTATTGCCAGCGCGGCAGCGGTTCGCCGGGATACCACTTTCCCTGACCGTAGTGCACCAGGCCGCCTTTTCCAAAAGCGTTCTTCAGGCGCCTGATCAGTTGCGCGCCCAACGCTCTTTTGTGGGGACCGTCGGCGGCCGTGTTCCATTCTTTTGCTTCCATGTCGTCCACGGAAACAAAGGTGGGTTCGCCACCCATCGTCAGGCGCACGTCGCCGCGTTGCAGGTCGTCCTCCACTTTGTTGCCCAGCGCCATGATGTTAGCCCATTGTTCCTCGCTGTAGGGTTGGGTGACACGCGGATCTTCGTGTATGCGAAAGACTTCGTTTTTGTAGGCGAAGGTAACTTCACAAACATCAGTCATACCCGTCACCGGCGCAGCACTCACAGGGTCGGGCGTACAGCACAGGGGAATGTGTCCTTCCCCGGCAAATAGACCAGACGTTGGATCGAGTCCGATCCAGCCCGCGCCGGGAATATATACTTCGGCCCAGGCATGCAGGTCCGTAAAATCATTTTCCGTACCGGAAGGTCCATCCAACGCTTTCGTGTCGGCCTTCAATTGAATGAGATAGCCCGACACAAAACGAGCGGCCAGGCCCAAGCGGCGAAAGGCTTGCACGAGCAGCCACGCGGAGTCGCGGCATGAGCCGCTTTTCAGCACCAGCGTTTGCTCGCACGTCTGGACACCGGGTTCGAAGCGGATGGTGTAGTTCACATGTTGCTGCACCGCCTGGTTCAGGCTGACCAGCACATCGATGGTGCGCATCTTTCTCGCGGTCGGGTCCACTTTTTTTAGCCACTGCGAAAATGCAGGGCCGGTCTCTGCGACTTCGAAATAAGGAAGCAATTCTTTCTTCAGCTGTGTGGTGTACGCGAAGGGGAATTCCTCCGCATAACTTTCAATAAAAAAATCAAAAGGATTGATCACGATGATCTCGGTGATCACCTCCACTTCAAATTCCAGCGCAGTGGTCTTTTCAGGGAACACCACCCGCGCGAGAAAATTACCAAACGGATCTTGTTGCCAGTTGATGAAATGATTCCCGGGTTTCACCTTCAGTGAATACGACAGGATGGGTGTGCGGCAATGGGCTGCGGGGCGCAAACGGAACGTGTGCGGCGATAGGTTTACCGGGCGATCGTATTGATAGGAGGTCTGGTGCCGGATAGCAACTTTGATGGACATAAAAATGAAGTGAATTATTGTTAATAATACTTCATTTTAAAACCAGATGCATGGTATGGACGGCGATAGTTTCTGCCTTCCCAAACGGTCTTCTTTTCAAACGATTGTGTTCAATACGTTCCGATGGCCAACCGACGTGAGGCCAAAGATGGCAAAGACAAAGGGCACTATGCCTCGATGGCTTCGGTCACGATCTTGAGGCCGGCTTCCTGCATGGCGCCAAAACCACCGTAGACATTGATCAGGTCGGTGAAGCCATAGGTCTTCATCAGCGAGATGGCGGTCATGGAACGATAGCCGCCGCCGCAATGCACGATGTAAGGTTTGTGTTTATCCAGCGTCGTTGTGATGCCCGGGAAATCACCTAGGGGCAGGAAGGCCGCACCTTTGAGATGGCTGACATCCCATTCGCCGTGTTTGCGCACATCGAGGACCTGGGCGCCCTGGTGCACTTCATGCTCCACGGCGTCGGCTGTGATGGAATGTACTTTGTCGAGCGTGCCTTTGTAGGCAGCGATGCTACCATCGAGATAGCCCACTACTTTTTCGTAGCCTACCCGGGCCAGGCGCAAAACGGTTTCGCCTTCTTTTCCAGGCTCGGTGATCAACACGAGGTCTTTGCGAATGTCTATGAGCGTCCCCACCCACACGGCGAACTGGCCGTTGAGGCCGATGTTGATGGCACCGGGGATAAATCCTTTTTCAAAAATGTCTGCAGGACGCGTGTCGTGCGGGATGGCGCCAGCGGCGACGGCTTTCTCGAGGGCTTGCTGTGAAAGGGGTGTGGTGTTGCCGGCAATCACGTCTTCGATGGGATCGTAGCCGCTTTTGTTGATGCGGGCATCTTCGAAGAAATATTGGGGCGGCGGCAGAATGCCCTCGGTCACTTTTGAAATGAAAGCCTCGCGGGACATCTCCTGTAGCGCGTAATTGAATTTCTTTTGTTCGCCAATCGTGGAAAAGGTCTCCTTGCCGATGTTCTTTCCACAGGCCGAACCGGGTCCGTGCGCCGGATATACCATGACGCTGTCGGGTAAGGTCTTTATTTTCCGCGTAAGCGAATCATACATGAGGCTGGCCAACTCTTCCTGGCTCATCACACCGTCCAGCAAATCGGGGCGGCCCACATCGCCGACAAATAGCGTGTCGCCACTGAAGAGGGCATATTCCTTACCGTTTTTATCAAGAAGCAAATAGCAGGACGACTCCGGGGTGTGCCCGGGCGTGTGCAATACGCGGATTTTCACTTCGCCCAGGAGAAATTCCTCGCCGTCTTTGGCATTGTACACTTCATAGTCCGTCTCGGCGCCGGGGCCGTAGATGATGGGGGCCTTTACTTTGCGCGACAGGTCGATGTGGCCCGACACAAAATCGGCGTGAAAATGGGTCTCGAAAACATATTTGATCTTGGCGCCTCTCCGTTCTGCCAGTTCCACATAGGGTTCGGTCTCCCGCAGGGGGTCGATAATGGCGGCTTCTCCATTGGATTCGATGTAGTAGGCGGCTTCGGCCAGGCAATTGGTGTAGAGCTGTTCGATGTACATGTTTCGCGATAAAAAGTTGAAAGGGCGATGTAAGTTTATCTACCCTAAATCAGGGCACAAAGTTCACGAAAATTCCCCTGATTTCATTTTCTGGCCCTAACTTTACCGGCAGATGAAGGGTGTGTATTGTTTTTTTTGGCTGGTGCTGACAACATTTTTCGCCGCCGCCAATGGGCTTAGTGTCTTCGAAGAGAACGGAAAAGTAGGTCTCCGCAACGAACAGGGCAAAATCCTGATCCCTGCGCGCTATGAGGCCCTGGGCTGGAGTGATGGAAATTTCTCGACGCTTACCGCCGTTACCGGCTACAAACTCGATGGGAAATGGGGACTTATCTCGCTGGAAAACCACCTGGTGACCAAAGCCGAATTTGAAGACCTCTTCCCTGCCGATGCTTCGCTAGTCTACGCCCGCAAAAAATCTCCCATCTCGCTGCGCATCGTCGCCGGTTGCCTGATGGCATCATCTGGCAAAGAGATCATTCCGTTCGAATACGATGGCATTGCCCTGTCGGGGATCCGCGCCGTGGTGTTTACCAAGGTGGGCAATCAATATCGCTATGGCCTGATCGACCTGGAGAACAAGACCATTATTCCTCAACAATACTACGCCATCCGCTCCATCGGCAGCCTGCGCTATGCAGTGGAGAATTTTGACAACAAGACGGCCCTGTTCACCGAAAGTGGAAAACAAGTGACGGGCTTCACCATCGACAGCCTCTCCCTTTTCAAAAAGAATTATGCCGTCATCTATCAGGGCATGCAGCAGGGCCTTATCGACCGCGAAGGACAAGTGAAGTTGGAGCCGACGTATCGCGAGATCCACCTCGAGGACGACGGCACCGTGAAGGCGCGGCAAACCGATGAATGGTTGTTCCTCGATGGGCAGAACAAATTGCAACAAAAAGTTCAGGCCGATTCTATCATAGCCTTGGGAAAGAATTTGCTGAAAGTGTGCACCGCCGGTCTCATTCAACTGGAAGATTATTCGCTCAAGCCTTTCTTTGCCTCCAACTTTTCTTCCCTGGGAAAATTTGTGCGTGGCAAGGCCTTGTTCACAAAAGAAAAAAAATATGGCGTTATCGGTCAGGATGGAAAAATTCTGATCGAGGCGAAGTATGACAACCTGGTCGTCAATTATCCCTACTACATTTCAAACACCCGGCAGAACGGCAAAGACACCTGGATCGTACTGGATTCGTTAGGGAAGCCCATTCACACCAAGCCGTACGAACGCATTCATCCCTTTAACGGACAGTTGTTCCCCGTCGTGGTCCGCAATTATTGGGGAGCGCTCGACCCCACGGGCAAAGAGGTGATCGCCTGCACGTATGATTCCATTCTTCAACAGCTGCATCAAAACCTGGTGGTGAAATTTCACGGCCAATACGGCATCATCAACCAACATGAAGAGTGGCTGGTGACGCCACGCCAAACCAAACTCAAGCTGGTTTCCGCCGATCGCTATGTGGAAACGGCCGGCAAGAACACCTACCTCAAATCGTTTGACAACAACGTGATCTATTTTTCCGAGAATCCGATGGAGATCAACGAACAGCGCATTGTCGAGCGATTGCCGTCGGGCACCTCGTGGGAAGTGGATCTAAATGGGGTGATCGTGAACCGCCAGGTGCAACCCGAGGGGGCTATTGAAAAAGTGTACCCCGAATCCGAAGGGCTACGCGGCATCAAGAAAAACGGGCAGTATGGATTTGTCGATTCCCAGGGAAGGCTGCGCATAGCCAACCGTTACGATGGCATCCAGGCATTCAGCGAGGCGATGGCCGCGGTGAAGATCAGGGGTAAATGGGGATTTATTGGCCGCGATGACAGGATTGCCATTCAGCCGGTGTACGAAGAGGTGACGCCTTTTCAAAAAGGGTTTTCGCTGGTGAAGCAAAAAGGATTGCAAGGCCTTATCGATATCAAAGGGACTGTGATCTTGCCGCTGCGCTATGAGTCGGTGACCATATTGCCCCACGGCAACTTGTTGATCCGCCAAGACAAGCTCATGGGGCTTGCCGACAACACGGGTCGCGTGATCATCAACCCGAAATATCATACTCTCCAGGATTTGAACAACAACTACGTGATCGTGGAACGCGATGGACTATACGGAGTCATCACCCTTCAAGGCATCAGCACGATACCGTTAGCCTACGATTACATTGCCTACGATCGCTACAACAACTCGTTCATCACGTTAAAAAAATCGGCGTGGCAGGATGTGAAACTGTAGTCCACCGTTATTTACAAATTCCAATACTCCAACGTCAACATGCTAAAAATTATTTCGCTTTATATACTGATGGGGCTGGTGTGTATCCCGGCATGGTCGCAACCCTTTAGACCAGGTCATTATTTTACACGGGAAGGCGAAAAAGTCACCGGACTGTTGAGGTTTAACTTAGGCGGTGATCCCGACAATATATTAACCCGCAAGAATGAAAGCGGCCCATGCAGTATCACGTTCAAGGAATCCAAGGATGGAGACAAGATTGAACTCACCGCCGCGGACATTTGCTGTTTCGTCATCGGCAGGGATACGTTTGCCGTGAGTACATTGGCTGATGATTTTGCCCAGGTACAGGAAGTCGGAAAAATAAAGCTATTCCTATATTACACCTACAAATACCGCCCCAATCCAAACGGACTGAGCACCAAATTGGTCGAGGAAAAATGGGCGGTCGAGAAAGAGGGAACATTCGAGACGCTTAGTCGTAAAACCTTCAAGAAATTTATGCCCGCCTATCTGGCCGACTACCCGGAACTCGCCGAAAAAGTGAGGAACAAAGTTATCGGATTTGAATACGAGAACACTCGGCAAATCATTGCCCGCTATAACGAATATTTTCGCACCGGCAATAAATGACAGCGTCCGTTGATCCCGGCCCTTCTGGAGGCCTGGCGATCTCCCCTTAACTTCACACCGAAAAATCAAACCGGCACCCGGCCAATTCCGTTTTGTTTCCGTAGTTTGTCACATGGATCACTGCGAAACAAAATCGATATGCGTCAACTGGTAGCCATCATGTTTGCCGACATGGCGGGTTACACCGCCCTGATGCAGGAGAACGAACAATTGGCGCGGCAGAAACGCCACCGGCTGAAGAGCGTTCTCGAAAGTGCTGTGGACCACCATCACGGAAAGATCATCCAATACTACGGCGACGGCTCCCTCAGCATCTTTTCCAGCGCCATCAATGCCGTGCAATGCGCCGTGACGATCCAACAACAACTTCGCGAAGCGCCTGTGGTGGACCTCCGCATCGGCATTCACACCGGCGATGTCACCGTCGAAGATGGATCCATCTATGGCGACGGCGTGAACCTCGCCTCGCGTGTGGAATCGCTTGCCGGGCCGGGAAGCGTTTTCATCTCCGAAAAAGTGCACGATGAGATCCGCAACCAGGAGAACATCACCTCCCACGAACTGGGTTATTTCGAATTGAAGAATGTGAAACAACCCGTACGCATCTTCGCCATCGCCAGCGGCGGTCTGGTGATCCCGTCGCGCGACGAGATCCGCGGCAAAACCAAGCAGCCCTCCAACCGCCTCGCCGTGTTGCCGTTCGTGAACATGAGCGCCGACCCGGAGAACGAATATTTCAGCGACGGCATCACCGAAGAGCTCCTCAACGCCCTCACCAAAGTGGACGGCCTGCAAGTGACGTCACGCACATCGGCATATGCCTTCAAGGGCAAGAACGACGACATCCGCGACATCGCCGTGAAGCTCAACGTCGACAAAGTGCTGGAAGGCAGCGTGCGCAAAGCCGGCAGCCGCGTGCGCATCACCGCCCAATTGATCAATGCCGCCGACGGCTATCATCTCTGGAGTGAAACCTACGACCGGCAACTCACCGATATTTTTGAAGTGCAGGATGAGATCAGTGGCATCATCGCGAATAAGCTGCGCGAAAACCTCACCGTCGCACAACGCGAGAGCCAGGCACCGAAAGCACCCACCCAAAACATAGCCGCCTACACGGCCTACTTGCAAGGCCTTCATTTCTACAACAAGACCACACCAGCCGATCTGCGCAAGTCGATCGAACGCTTTGAAGAAGCGATCCAATTGGAGCCGGGCTATGCGCAGGCCTATGCCATGATCGCCACGGCCTACAGCCAACTTGGCGCCAGCGGACAGTTAACGCCTCACAAAGCTTTCGCGCTGGTGCATGAATATGCCGGCAAAGCGTTACAACTCGACCATTCCATTGCCGAGATCTATATCGCCGAGGCCGGGGCTTATCTTTTCTATGAATGGAAATGGAAGGAAACCTATGAGGCGTTGCAAAAAGCCGTTCACCTCAACCCCAGTGCGGCAGCGGCCTATCCCCTACTGGGCTACTATCATGTGCTGATGGGCGAGAAAGCCCAAGCCGTCAAGGTGCTGGAGGACGCCGTGAAGATCGATCCGCTGTCGCCAGCCATCAATCATGCGCTGGGAAACATGTACGTGTTTGCCGAACGCTACGACGACGCCATTCACCAGGCAAACAAATTGCTGGACCTGAATACGCACATACGCCAGAACCTGGAACTGAAAGCCTGGGCCACCGGCATGAAAGGCGATTGGGAAGAAGCCTGTCGCCTCTTCGAAGAAGTTCATCGTCTAACAAACCATCCTTTGAAGGGCTTGATGGGATTGGGGTATGCTTATGCAAAACTCGGCCAGACGGAAAAGGCAATGGAATGCATTCGCAAGATGGAACAGCGCCAACGCGAGGAACCCGACGTGGTGCTCGACGCTGACTTCGTGGGCGTTTGGTTTGCCTTGGGCAACCTCGAAAAAGTTTTCTATTACATCGAGCAATGTGTAGCGAAACGCGCCGTACCGGTGAATTTGTTTTTGCAATATCCGGTGTTCAGGGGATTAGCCGGCGACCCCCGGCTGGAGGCGCTGAAATTGAAACAATGAAGAGGCCGTATTATCCAACCTCAATCTTCCACTGACGCACAACGTCGAGCACAATCACAAAGGCCCCTATCATAATAGAAACATCGGCCAGGTTGAAAACGCCGGTCTGAAAAATCACAAAGTCGATGTGCAGAAAATCCGTTACGGAGCCGTTTACCATGCGGTCATAAATATTACCAAGACCTCCACCGATAACGAAACAGGTTCCGATGGTGGTGATGCGGGAAAGGTTTGTTCTTGTGAACACATAAAAACCCGCCAGGCCAAGCACACCCAACGGAAGGATATTTAACAAAACGATCCTCAAAAAAACTGGCAAATCACTCCCCAGACTTAGGAGCGCCCCCTTGTTCTCCACTTTCATGAGTTTGAGGTGATCATTCACAAGACTCACCGTTTGATGGTCACCCAACGAATTCCTGGCAATCGCCTTCGTCACCTGATCGCATCCCACATTGGAGACGAGCACGGTCAAGATCAACATGATATTAAAAATTCGTTTCGCTGTCATATTGCATGCATTTAGTGACCAACCCATTTCAATTTAAAGACTTTGCGTCATAAAAAATAATAGAACCTTTTCAAAAAATTGCCGCATTCCCAAAAGGATGCGGCAAATCTCAAAGTTGTTACGCAATCCTTCTGCAACGACGCCGAAGGGGCGTTCTGCTAGGGATTGATCGTGATAGGATCTTTATATTCTTTACTGATCTGGCCGTTTACATCAACTGAAATCGTATACGTTCCCGTCGGGAAAATAACAGGGATCTCAAAGGTGAGTTCCGTGCCGCTGTTGTGAGACATTCCAACACCCTGCAACATGAGGCCGTTGGTCGTCGGCATAAAATAGATTAGTGTAAAAATTCCAGGCCGGTTCAGATTCCGACCGGTAATGTCGATCATTTCGCCTAGATGATATGCCGTTTTGTCTATGGCGGAAATCACGGGAGGCGGCATGCCGTAAGTGATCTTTGTTCCGTATGCCGTCTGCATACCGTTGGAGGTGACCCTCAGTTCTCGCTCGCCATCCACCAGCAGGGGAATCTTTACCCATATCCGCGTGGCCGACTCTTCGATGATCTCTAACGCGATGCCCGACCTATCGACAAACTCTACAATATTGCCGGTATCGGCGAAGTAATTGCCTTCAACGGCAAGCGTGTCGCCTTCCAAAACGTACAATCTATTGACTTCCGTAATTTTCGGAGCATGAGGCTGAACGGTGATAGGATCATTCAATAACAAATCCTGAGTACCTACAAATACAGTAACGGTATAGTTGCCTAACGGCAGGTCTGCCGGAAAATCAAATACCAATTGGTCCACGAGAGAAGCCGCGGATGCCTTTATCTTGTGCTCCACACCATTTGCTGCGCTCTTCAATATAATTCTATCGTTTTTAAAATCGCCAAAACCACTACCCGACAATTTCAGCTGCCCCCCTTGTTGAACATTGGGCGAAGCCAATGGACTGACGGTGAACGGCACCGTGGTGCTCACGGTCACGGTGACGGTATATTCCACTTTGGAATTATCTTCTGCCGTCACGGTATATTTTACAGGATTGGTAAAATCCTGCGCCACTCCAGAAGAAGGGACAGCGCCGGCTTTATCTGAAATGCTGAAAGTGGGCACGAGGGCCGTTACGGGCGTTCCTTTTAGCACCGTGAGGGAAATCGTTTTGGTGTCTTCCGAGATGGTGCCGGCGACAGGGGGTGTTAGCCTTGCCAAGGTGAACACGGTGATGGCGTTGTTGCTGCTTTTAACAGGTTTTCCCCGTGGCCGCACAACGACCGTCACGGTATAGTCCTGCGTGGAGCCATCTTCGGCGGTGACGGTATACTTCACGGGTCCACTAAAATTTCCTGCCACGCCGGAAGCCGGAGAAATTGTGCTCTTCTCGGAAATCGCGATAGTAGGCACCAGGTTGGTGACCACCGTTCCAGACGGCACTGTGTCGCGAATGGACCTGGTCGCTTCCGCGATGGTGGCCACCCCATCGGCGCCCAGCGAAGAAAAGGTAAACGAAGTGATGGCCTTTGCTGTACTCTTAATGGCCGGCGACGGATCATCGTCCGACTTGCCACAACCCGCCAGGATTGCTAACGACACTAAGCAGAGGGAGGAGAAATAATTGTTCAAACGGTTCATACAGAAAATGTTTAAAGGTTAGAAAGCCAAACTAACCGCGGGCACTGCAACGAAATTGCAGTACGACATTTTCACGACGAATTTTTCGTCACTCACATACCCACAAAAAAAAATTGCCGCACCCCAAGAGATGCGACAATTTCCAATACATTTTCCAATACCGTTGATCGGCCACTGTTGGCATTCCGCCAACAACACGCTCGATCCTTACGGCTGCTCTTTCTTCGGCGAACCCGTCGTTCCCTTCCCAGACCCGGAAATTGCCTGACGCATCTCCGTATCCGCCTGCACATTCTGCATTTTATAATAATCCATGATGCCGAGGTTCCCATTCACAAACGCTGCAGCAATAGCCTTCGGGATTTCAGCCTCCGCCTCGATCACCTTCGCACGTGCCTCCTGCGCTTTCGCTTTCATTTCCTGATCCAACGCCACGGCCATTGCACGACGCTCTTCCGCACGCGCCTCGGCCACTTTCAAGTCGGCCGACGCCTGGTCAATTTGAAGTTTTGCGCCAATGTTGGCTCCAACATCCACGTCGGCAATATCAATAGAGAGAATTTCAAAAGCCGTTCCTGCGTCCAGCCCACGCGATAGCACGAGTTTTGAAATTTTATCGGGGCTTTCCAGCACGTCCTTGTGCGACTTGGCCGAACCAATAGACGACACGATACCTTCACCAACACGAGCCAAAATAGTATCCTCACCGGCACCACCCACCAATTGGGCAATGCTGGCACGCACCGTAACGCGGGCCACGGCAATGAGCTGAATACCATCCGAAGCCACCGCCGCAACCTTCGGGGTAGTGATCACTTTGGGATTTACCGAAATCTGAACGGCCTGAAACACATCGCGGCCGGCCAGGTCGATGGCGGTAGCTTGTTTAAAGCTCAAGCTGATGTTGGCCTTATCGGCCGAAATGAGGGCACGGATCACATTGGGCACATTTCCTCCGGCGAGGTAGTGGGTTTCCAATTCGTTGGAAGAAATTTTCAAACCGGCCTTCGTCGCCGTGATGAGCGAGTCCACTACAATGCGCGGCGGCACTTTGCGGATACGCATAAAGATAAGTTCGAACAACCCAACCTTCACGCCCGAAAACAGGGCCGTGATCCAGAGGTTGACCGGAACAAAATAAAGAAACACAAAAAAGAGAATGATCCCGCCAAAGACCAGGATCAATAATGACGCAGCTTCCATGAGTATGTATTGATTAGTTGATAGTTTCCACTGTAATTTGGTGTGACTCGATCTGAACGATCTTTACCTTTTCGCCTTGATTGATATAATTGCCGGAGGTTTTTACCTCGAAAGTCTTGTCGTGAAACTGCGCTTTCCCCATGGGCCGGAGAGTGGAGAGCGTAACACCTTCATCGCCTATGTGCACCGTTGACATGATGCCTTCATTCACGCGGCTGTCGATGGACGATTTTAGCGAAAAACGTGTCCATGCGCCCGTGCGAAAACTGTAGAAAACGGCAACGACCAGGGAGGCGATGGTGACCATGAGGACGTAGAATCCAACCGTGCTTCCAAAATGCTGATAACTGATAACGACGCCGACAATCGAAAAGATCAAACCCAACAAGCCGACGACCGTGGTGCCGGGAATAAAGATCAGCTCTGCAATGAGGAGCGCAATGCCTATTAAGAGGAGCGCTATAACAATTATCCACATCATAGAGGCAGGGGGAAATTCAAAAATACAAATAAACAAAGTGTCTTCCCGTCTTTGCGGCAAAAATTAACCGCCCGACGGGAAGACACGTTCAAAATCGCTCAATACGCCCGCGCAAACAACACGCGACGCGATGAAGGTTTGCCGGAATAGATGCATTTGCCGGCTTCTTCGGGCGCATCCAGGGGAATGCAGCGTATGGTGGCCTTTGATTCTTCCTTGATGGCCGCTTCCGTTTCTGGGGTTCCATCCCAATGGGCCAGCACAAAACCCGCTTTTTCGTCGAGCACCTTTTTGAACTCGTCGTAGGTGTCTACGCGGGTGATCATGCTTTCGCGGAAAGCGTGCGCCTTTTTGTAGATGTTTTCCTGGATATCGTCCAGCAACTTCGGTATGGCCGTGGCCACGTCCGTGAGTTTCATCACTTCCTTTGTTTTGGTATCGCGGCGCGCCACTTCCACGGTGCCGTTTTCCAGGTCGCGGGGACCGATGGCGAGCCGTACGGGCACGCCTTTCAATTCCCATTCGGCAAACTTAAAGCCCGGTTTCTGCGTGTCGCGGTTGTCGAATTTCACGGTGTAGCCGGCATCGCGCAGCGTCTTGGCCATTTTATCTACTTCCACGGTGATTTTGCTCAACTCTTCCTCGTTGCGGAAGATGGGTACGATCACCACGTGGATGGGCGCCAGCTTGGGTGGCAGCACCAACCCGTCGTCGTCGGAGTGGGCCATGATGAGCGCACCCATCAGGCGTGTGCTCACACCCCACGAAGTTCCCCAAACGTGGTCCAGTTTGCCTTCCTTGGTGGCAAACTTCACATCGAAGGCGTTCGCAAAATTCTGCCCCAGGAAATGCGACGTGCCTGCCTGCAACGCCTTGCCATCCTGCATCATCGCTTCGATGCAATAGGTGTCGACGGCGCCGGGAAAACGTTCACCTTCCGACTTTCTACCTTTGATGACGGGCATTGCCATAAAACGCTCCGCAAACTCGGCGTAGACGTTCAGCATTTGCACCGTTTCGTCCACGGCTTCTTTCGACGTGGCGTGGGCGGTGTGCCCTTCCTGCCACAGGAACTCGGCGGTGCGCAAAAACAGACGCGTGCGCATTTCCCACCGCACCACGTTGGCCCATTGGTTCACCAGGATGGGCAGGTCGCGGTAGGATTGGATCCACTTCTTGTACGTGCTCCAGATGATGGCCTCGCTGGTAGGACGAACCACCAGTTCTTCTTCCAGCTTCGCATCGGGATCGACCATGAGCTTGCCGGGGTTTTTCGGATCGCTCTTCAGGCGGTAGTGTGTCACGATGGCACACTCCTTGGCAAAGCCTTCGGCATTCTTCTCTTCGGCCTCAAACATGCTTTTGGGCACAAAAAGCGGGAAATAGGCGTTCACGTGGCCGGTATCTTTGAACATTTTGTCCAGCGCCTGCTGCATCTTCTCCCAAATGCTATACCCATAGGGTTTGATGACCATACAACCGCGCACGTCGGAGTGCTCGGCCAGGTCAGCTTTTTTTACTAATTCGTTGTACCACGAAGAGTAGTCTTCACTACGGGTAGGTATTTCTTTGCCCATTGCTTGGTATAATTATTGTTGAAATTCCAGATAGACCGCAAATATAATTTCACAACAACAAATACAGGTGAAATTTTGTAGCTTTATAAGCACTTTTAGGATGTATTTACGTTTATTTAGTGGACAAGAGTTAAAAAAAACGAAGGGATATGAAAACCAAGGTCATCATGCTCAGTCTGTCAGCCGCGCTTCTGGCCGGAACAGCGTTCGCACAAGGCATCGAAAACGACGATATGTATTTCAATGCCAAGGACCGAGCGAAGTTGAAGGCCCAGACGACCAAGGAGGAAGAGCAGGCTTATACCGCCAGCGCCAAGAAAACCCAAAAATACCAGGATGAGGAAACCCTCAATCCTACCGATAGCTATTCGGCCCGCAACGTAAATCCCGAATATGCCGCCCGGTCGAACGCCCAAACCGCGAAAGCCGACGAGCAGGACTATTTCATCAGCGACTACAAGTACGCCAACGCCACCAAGCTGAACAGCTGGAACAACAATTTCAACAACGCCTATAACAACCCCTGGTACAGCTCCACCTACTTCGGCCCTTCCATCTATTCGTGGAACAGCCCTTATTATGGCAGCTATTACGACCAATGGGGAAATCCCTGGATGAATCCTTACTATCAATCCGGCTGGTCGAGCTCGTATAGCTACTATATGGGCAGCAACTGGAACTACGGTTGGGGTAGCGGCTTTGGCATGAGCCTGTCGTATGGCAATCCTTATTACGGCGGCTACGGCTACAGCCCGTACAACTCCTTCTGGGGTCCTTCTTATGGTTATGGCTATGGCGGCGGATATTATGGCGGCGGTTACTACGGATATCCCAGCAATGTCGTGATCATCAACAACGGTGGCAGTACCGGCGAAGGACGCACCGTCGCCTATGGTCCCCGTGCCACCAGCAACAGTGGCCGCGTAGGTAGCATGGCGACTGTGGCCACGAACGGCCGCACGCGCCCGAACTATGTGTCGCCTTCTACTTCGAACGGCGGAACTACCAACGGCCGGGTGAGCACGCAAGGCAGAATTCAGAGTCAGGAAGACTACTATAACCGCGCCTACCGTCAACAGCAGCAACAACAAATGCAACAGACGTACTCCAGCCCTTCCCGTTCGGATTGGGGTGGTTCATCAGGCCAATCGCACTATAACAGTGGCGGTCGTTCGGATTCCTTTGGCGGCGGTTCCCGGTCTTCATTCGGTGGAGGCGGTGGTGGTACGGCCGGTGGCGGATCGTTCCACAGCGGTGGCTCAAACGGCAGATCACGCGGCAGGGACTAATTCAATTTCATTTCTAACGAAGCACGACGATGTGGAGGAAAATATCAGCCCTCACGGGAATTCTATTGTTCACCATTTCCATAGCATGGTCGCAAGGCTACGTGGAATCGGCACTCACCTTTAGCCAGACCACGCCCGGTGGTAGCGCCCGCATCCAGGCCATGGGTGGAAGCCAGATCGCGCTGGGCGGCGACTACAGTTCGGCTGCGTCCAACCCGGCAGGACTGGGCATGTTCAACCGTTCGGAGGTGACCCTCACACCCGGATTTGCCAGCTACAACAACCAGTCGCACTACTTCGGCGTTTCGCAAGACCAATCCAAGTCCAAATTTGTGGTCCCAGGGTTCAGCCTCGTTCTGCACATCCCCAGCCATGGCAACAGTGGCTTTCAGGGCGGCGCTTTTGCCATTACCATGACACGCGTCAATGACTTCAATGCACCTTTCTCCTACAATGGCAACCCCAACACGTCGAAACTGCAGAGCTTTATCGACGATGCCAACGGTTACACCACCGATCAGTTCGATCCCAACGGCAGCACGAACCATAACCGCTACAACAGCCCAACCGGATTGGCTTATTTTAACTATCTGATCGGCCCCGCGTACCTATTGGATGCGAACTATCCCGACGACGAATATTTCACGGACGTGAAGAAGCTTCCCCACCAAAGCGAAACGGTGCAGACCGACGGCATCATCAATCAATGGAGCTTTTCATACGGCGGGAACTACAAGGACATCTTATTCTTTGGTGCAAGCATTGGCGTGAGCTCTCTCCGCTACAAAACAACCAAGACATTTTCAGAATCCTTTACCGACGATGAGTTTGTGAATGGCTGGGACATGAACGAAAATCTCAAGATCACCGGTACCGGCGTCAACGCAACCTTCGGCGCCACGGTACGGCCGGTGGACTTCATGCAAATCGGGATATCGTATACCTCCCCAACATTCTATCAACTCTCGGAAACCTCTGATGCCACGATGAACTCCAGTTGGAAGGATTTTCTTTATTATTCAAACAAGCCCAATTACGGCGGGAACGAAAAGGACAAGAAGCTCAACAACGAAAGCTCGTTTACCGACCAGGTTATTTCAGAATACAGTCTTAGTGCTCCTCACAAGTTCAGCGCCGGGCTAGCCCTTATTTCCAAGTATGGTTTAATTACAGGCGACGTAGAATTGCGGAATTACTCAAAAGCAAAATATACTTCCTCCTACAATTCCTATATCGATTTTACGGACTCCAACCTCGGCATCAACGATACCTACAAATCGGTGGTGAATTACCGGGGCGGCCTTGAGGGTCGCTACAAGATATTCCGGTTGCGCGCGGGCTATGGTGTTCAAGCCAATCCATATCGCGGCAGCGACTATGACAACAGCATCAAGACCATCAGTGCGGGCGTTGGGATCAAGCTCGAAAAGTTCCACGTGGATTTTGCCTGGGTGCAAAGCAAGGGCAACAGTCTCTATGCGCCCTATTTCATAAGCGACGGCTCGGGGCCCATCGTTGAGTTGCAAACCAAAATTGTTACGGGTCTGGTCACCCTCGGCGTCAATTTTTAAGATGTATCGCTTTTAGCAGCGCCGGCAGATCGGCGTGATGGATCGTGACGTTAGCCCTCGCATAGATGGGTTGACGGACGTGACTCAGTGTAGTGATCTTCTCACGTCGCTCGGCGGCGTCGGCGGCGTGGAGTAGCGGGCGGTCTGTTTTGCGATCGAGACGTGCCAGCAATTCGGAAACCGGCACATCCAAAAAAATACTGAACCCGGTTTTGAGGATGGTATCCATACCGTTATAAAAACAAGGGGCGCCTCCGCCAGTAGCCATCACAAAGCCTTTTGCGGACGAAGCCCACTCCGTGAGCAGCCGCGACTCCACTTGGCGGAAATAGTCCTCCCCCTGTTCGGCAAAGATCTGTGATATCGATTTGCCCTCCTGTCTTTCGATTTCCTTGTCCAGATCAACAAACAACAACAGCATCTCCTCGGCCAGTTGCCTGCCCAATGTGGTTTTGCCCGAACCGGGCATGCCGATGAGGTAGATCTTCATGACGGTGGGATTAATGAAGCAGTGCCATTACTTCGGCGGCGTCGGGTGTGTCGTTGTCATGCCACATGCCCTTCACGGTGCCGTCTACCCACAGGGTGATCCCCGGATTTGCCCGGACAATGGTTTTCAACACCGTGGCATCGGCGAAATAGTAAGGCACGGCCAATTGATGTTCGTGGCGGAAAGCTTCGAATTGCTCCGCGCCTGTGGCCGTGAGCACCATCATGTCCACCTTGCCGTCGAGATCCTTGATGAGTTGGCGGATCTTCTCGATGTTTTTGGTGGAGGCTTTATTGGCGTCGTAGATAATAAAAAACAGCTTGGCACCTTGGAAGGTCTCCTGGGTCATGTCGTTACCGTCGGGATCCGAAACCGAATAGTCGGTGATCTTGGGCCGGGTCTTGTCGGCGTTCTATTGCTCGACGCTTTCATATTTATAGATCAGCGTATCCGACAGGTATTTGGCGGACTTGATCAGCGCGCCGTCTTTCTTTTGTTTAAAGGTATACTCAAAGATGGGCTGCTCCGGCGGCTGCATTTGTTGTGGAATGTTGTTGCCTATTTTGTAGGCTCTGAAATCGATGAAAGGCAGATGGCGTATGGCGTAGATGCCCAGCGCAAAACAGATCACGACCACGGCACCGATCACGGCGTGCCCCTCCTTGCTATATAACACAGGTTTGTACCGCTTGCGATACCAGAACAAGTGCAACACGGGCACCATGAGGATGACGTCTTTGCTGAACGATTGCCAGGGCGTCAGCTTGATGGCGTCGCCGAAGCAACCGCAGTCGGTCACTTTGTTGAAAAAGGCAGAATAGAACGTGAGGAAGGTGAAAAAGATCATCAATCCCAATAACACTTTCGTGGTAAGGTTCATCCGGTAATAAAGGAGCACGGCCACACCCAGGGCCAGCTCCAGCACGATGAGGACAAGCCCGATCTCCAACGCATAGGGCTTCAGCCATAAGAAGAAAGACCCGAAGTCTTCGGCGAACACTTCGAAATATTCTTCCATCTTGATCTCGGTGCCGATGGGATCATTGAGCTTGATGAGCCCCGAAAAAATGAAAAGGGCGCCCACAAAATACCGGCTGGCCTGATCTGCAATTTTTTGTATCATAGTTATGCTTTCGATAATATCATGGCGAACACGGCGTAGTTGATCATGTCCTGGTAGTTGGCCTTCACCCCTTCGCTCACTAAAGTCTTTCCCTGGTTGTCTTCGATCTGCTTCACCCGCAACAATTTCATGAGGATGATGTCGGTGATGGACGTGACGCGCATGTCGCGCCAGGCTTCGCCGTAATCGTGGTTCTTGTTTTGGAGCAGGTCGAATGTTTCGTTCACAGCCCCGTCATAGAGCGGCTCCAGTTCTTCCACGGTCATTTCCAGGGAGGAAGAATCGGCGAGCTGCATCTGGATGAGGGCCATGATGCAATAGTTGATGATGGCCACGAACTCGTCGCTGATGGGGTCGTCCACTTTCTGCACGCCTTTTTCCTGGATGCTGCGGATGCGTTGGGCCTTGATGAAGATCTGGTCTGTAATGGACGGTAAACGCAGGATCCGCCACGCCGTGCCATAATCGCGGGTCTTTTTCTCGAACAAAGCCTTGCAACGGGCGATTATTTCTTTGTACTCCTGGGCTGTTTTTTCAATCAAGGCAATATACTTTAGGTGGCAAACTTCTTAATTTGGCTCATAATTCCAGCACGCCCCGCATGAAATCTGCGCCTGAAAATAGATTATTTTCTACAAACAAAACACTGAACCTCCGCGGCCGGCTCATCGACCTCCACACCCCCAAAGTGATGGGCATTTTGAACGTGACTCCCGACAGTTTTTTCGACGGTGGCCGCTACACGACCGAAGACGCCATCGTGCGCCAAGCCGAAAAAATGCTCCAGGAAGGCGCCACCCTCATCGACGTGGGCGCCGCCTCGTCCCGCCCGGGTGCACCCGACGTTTCGAAAGAAGCCGAATTGAGCCGGGCCCTGCTGGCGGTAAAAGTGATCCTGAAAAATTTCCCGGAAGCTTTCGTGTCCATCGATACCTATCGCAGCGCCGTGGCCCATGCCGCCGTCAACGAGGGGGCCGTGCTGATCAACGACATTTCCGGAGGGTCACTGGATCCCCTCATGTTAGACTGCGTGGCGGCCGCAAAAGTCCCCTATGTGGTGATGCACATGAAGGGCGACCCGCAAACGATGACCAAACTTGCGTCATATGAAAACCTGTTGCAGGAGGTGTTGAATTATTTTCACGAAAAAATTTACCAACTGCAGCTTCGCGGTATTAAGGATGTGATCGTCGACCCCGGGTTTGGTTTTGCCAAAGGGCCCACGCAAAATTTTGAGTTGTTGCACCAGCTGGAATATCTTCATCTGTTGAACAAACCGCTGCTGGTGGGGTTATCTCGTAAGTCGATGATCTGGAAAACGCTGAACATTGCACCGGAGCAAGCTTTGAACGGCACCACCGCCCTCAACGCGTTGGCCCTCGCCAAGGGCGCCGCGCTTTTGCGGGTGCACGATGTGAAAGAAGCAGTAGAGACTATAAAATTGATAACGTCAACCCTAGCCTCCCCCAACGGTTGACCTATTTTATATATCCCCTCGTTCTTCATACTTGATCAATCGTCGTTTACCTTTGTTAAGAATGGTCTTACTTTTTAAAATAGGATTTCTGGATGTTACATGGGTCGATTTTGTCGACATCGCTTTGGTGAGCATATTGCTCTACCAGGTGTACAAGCTCATCCGCGGAAGTATCGCCGTGAACATCTTCCTGGGGATCCTTGCACTCTACCTGGTCTACCTCATCGTGCGCGCCGCGCAGATGGAGTTGCTGGCCACCATACTCGGGCAGTTCATGGGCGTGGGTGTGCTGGCGATGATCATCCTCTTCCAGCCGGAGATCCGGAAATTCCTGCTCGTGATCGGGCGGGGAACCGAATTCAAGGAGAACATTTTCAAGACCATCGCCAATTGGCGCCATCAATATCACGACGACTTCGACATCCACGAGGTGATGGAAGCCGCCAAGGCCCTCAAAGCAACCAAGACCGGCGCCCTCATCGTTTTCTCGCGCGACACAGAACTGAAATTTTATGTGCAAACCGGCGACGCGCTGGATTCGGCGGTGAACAAGCGCCTGCTGCTCTCCATCTTTAACAAAAACAGCCCGTTGCACGACGGTGCCGTGATCATCCACAAGGGACGGATCAAAGCCGCCCGTTGCGTATTGCCCGTCAGCGAGAACGACAACCTGCCTCCACACTTCGGGTTGCGGCACCGCGCTGCCGTGGGCATGTCGGAAAACACCGACACCCTGGTGATGGCCATTTCGGAAGAGTCGGGCCGCCTCATCCTGGCCCGCAACGGCAAATACCTCCGCTCACTGAAATTAAAGCAGGTCGAGCATCGCGTGTTGCAGTACCTGCACAACGATGAGCCGGCGCGTTGGGAAGAAGAAGTAAAGGACGAAGAGCCCGAGCCCACCGAATCGTCGCCTGCAAAAGCATAAGCGGTTTATGTTTAACTTCGTGCCAAATACATTTCGGCATGAGGCTCACTATCGCACTTTTCTTTCTTCCCTTTATTGCATTTTCACAATCCCTGGAAACCATTATACAAAAGGGCCATGAACTGGCCGTGGTGGCCGTGGCCGTGAGTGCCGACAGCAACTACGTCGCCACCGCCAGCAAGGACAAATCGGCCAAACTCTGGGAGATGAGTACCGGCCGCGAAGTGCGCAGCTTCCTGGGTCATGAAGCTACCGTGACCAGCGTCGAATTTTCGCAAGACGGAAAATTTTTGCTGACGGGCAGCAACGACAAAACCATCCGGCTTTGGGAAGTGAGCACGGGTCGCGAAGTTTTTTCGTTGGCTACCGAGGAGTACATCACCGACATCGCCATCGATCCGAAAATGAAATACTTTGTCGTGGCCGGCTATGATCGCACCGACTCGGCCACCGTCTACGATTTTGCCTCTAAAAAAGTGCTGGCTAAAATTCCAACCTCCGCCGACCAGGGATCGGGTAGCGGAGTGGATATTGCGATTAGCCCAGATGGACGGTGGGTGGCCTTCGGGGAAGACAACCGGGTAGCCAACGTATACCAAAGCTCAGATTGGAAGAATATCCACACGTTTACCTATGAAGAAGGCACGTGCGGCGGTTGTGGCACGCGTACGGTATTTAGCCCAGACAATAAAATCCTTTACCAGATCTCTGAAAACGGCCCGTTACGGAAATATGATCTGGCTACCTACAAACTGATAAAGACTTACGAAGAGAAAGTGGAAGACGTCACCGGCATTGCCCTGAGTGCGGACGGGAAAATTTTGGCGCGCGCCACGGAAAAGGAAGTGCAGGTTTGGGATGAAGCCAGCGGCCGTGTGGTGGCCACACTTCCCGCTGAGGATGGCGAATTTCACGAGATCACTTTTTCGCGCGATGGAAAAAAATTGCTGGTGCCGTGCGATAACAACACGACGATAATCTGGGATTTTGTAAAGAATAAAAAGGAGGAGCCCTTGACAGGCTTTTTGAACCAACGCGACCGCGGGGGCCTCAACTACGATCCTAATTTTTATTGGGAGTCGAACATTGCCCGCTACGTTCGTTTCAAAAATTCGGTGCTGATTTCGCGCGACGGCAAGACACTCATCAAAGGCAAGTTTGGCACAAAGGTGAAACGCTGGGACATTGCCACGGGGAAAACCGTTATGGAATACGTCGGTCATAAAAAGGCCGTGCTGTGCTACGACCTTTCCAGAGACGGCCGGCGTCTGCTCACCGGGGGTGGCGACGGCAAGATCATGCTTTGGGATGTTGAAACCGGCGACTCGCTAAAGTCCATCCAAACCTATCGCGAACCCATCTTCGACATTCATTTCAGCAGCGACGAAACCAAAGCGGTGTCTTCCAGTTGGGATGCCTCCATGAAAGTGCACGACCTGGCCAGCGGAAAACTGCTCACGTATCTTGATCTGGAGCGCTATTCTGCCTACAGCATCGTCTTTCATCCCAACGATCTATACCTCTTCTCCGCACGCCTCGACAACTCCCTGCAGATGTGGGAGCTCGACACCAAAAAAGAAGTGCGCAACTTCACCGGACACACCGACGTGATTTCTGTGATTCGTCTCAGCAGCGACCAAAAGACATTGCTCAGTGCGAGTTGGGACGGTTCCATCCGTCTCTGGGACATTGGCACGGGATTGATGACAAAAAAATTCAAGGGCCACAAAGGTGCTGTCCACACCGCGCTTTTCGGCATGGACGGCAAAACGATTTACTCGGCCGGGGCCGACCGCACGATCCGCGTGTGGGACATCACCACAGGAGCGGTGATCCGCACGTTCGAAGGACACAACGCCGAAGTGACCTCCCTGGCCTTTAGCCCGGACAACCGGATGCTGATCAGCCTCAGCCTCGATGGAGTGACCAAGTTTTGGGACATGGCCACCGGCAAAGAATTCTTCGAGCACATTCACATCGGGGAAAAAGACTGGATGGTAAAAAATCCCGAAGGCTATTTCAACAGCACCGGCGACGCACGACAATACATTCACTTCGTGAGCGGAATGAAGACGTACGCTGTCGATCAATTCTTCAATGAATTTTATCGCCCCGACCTGCTGCCGAAGATCTTCCAGAATCGCGGCGGAAAAGAAGAATCCAAGAGCATCCAGGGCAAGCTGAAAAGCTCGCCTCCTCCCACGGTGAAGGTGGCCGTCATCCCCGGCCAGCCCGGCAAGGCGGAGGTGTATGTACGCATTGTCGACAACGGCAACGGCGTCGAAAATCTGAAGCTGTTCCACAACGGCAAGAACATCCCCCTCAACCGTGACGCGCTCACGTTTCCCGCCTCCCGCGGGCAAGCGACCACCTACAAGCACGAGGTGAATCTCATCGGCGGACAAAACACGTTTACAGCCACGGCCAGCAATAAAGATAATGTAGAGTCCGATCCGCAAAGCGTCGAGCTCTTTTCGGAGCATGCGACCAAGAGCAGCACGTGTTACATTCTCGCCGTGGGCATCAACCAGTACAAAAACAGCAAGCTCAACCTGAACTACGCGCGCACCGACGCCGAGTCGTTTAGTAAGGTCATGGACGACAAAAGTGCGCTCTTCAAAAACGTGGAGCTCGTCACCCTCTATGACGCCGACGCCACCCGCCCAAAAATCCTCGCCGCGCTCGACGACCTCTCGGGTAAAGTCAGCCAGGAGGACGTCTTTATTTTTTACTATGCCGGACACGGAAGCATGGTCGACAATCGTTTTTATTTTGTTCCCACCGAGAGCCCGCGACTCTATGACGCCAGCTCGCTGACCAGGGAGGCCATCGACGCCAGTGTGCTGCAGGACAAACTGAAGCAGATCAAAGCGCTGAAGCAACTCATCGTGATGGACGCTTGCCAGTCGGGAGGCTCGGTGGAATTGCTGGCGACGCGCGGGGCCAGCGAAGAGAAGGCCATCGCCCAACTCTCGCGCAGTGCCGGCATCCACGTGATGGCCTCGGCGGGCAGCGAGCAGTTTGCCACCGAATTCCGCGAGCTGGGCCACGGCTTGTTCACCTACGTGCTCATCAAAGGCCTGCAGGGCGAAGCCGACGGGGCGCCGAAAGATGGCAAGGTTACCATCTACGAGCTGAAGTCATATATCGACGACCAGGTGCCGGAGATGACACGGAAAATGAAAGGCAACCCTCAGTATCCGTACACGTTCTCACGAGGACAGGACTTCCCCGTGGTGATCGAAGAATAGACAGAAACCAAAAAGGAGGGCAAAAATTAACACTGAACAAAAATAAGTCGTATATTCAATTACTTTTTTCCTACACTGTACTAACATGGTAGAAGCTAACCCCGTTAAATTTTACTTCGCGAAATACTTTTTCCTCGCCTTCAGTTTCCTGCAATGGCTCGCGGCCGGTACGATCTTCTTCCGGCACCCTTTTTCAGCGAAGACTTTTTTCTTTTCCCTCATCTTTATCACGGTGGGTCTCCTGGCCTTCTTTGCTTTTTTGATCCTCACGGAGAAAATGAGAAGAGTGGCGGTCGGCAAAAACAAGATCGTGGTCATTGAAGGCGATCGCAACGTTCGCTTCGCATGGCCCGAGGTGAAGTCGCTCACCATCGTGCCCTTCTTCAACCTCTACCGCCTAAAACTGAAAGGCAAGAAGGGCTGCATCTATTTCTTCCCCTCACACAACATCGACCCTGCTTTCGGCCTGCTGTCCAAAGACACCTCCAAGATGGGTGACATCGTGCAAAAGCGAAAAAAAGAACTCGGCCTGAAATAACCCGACAACATTCATCATCGCCATAAAACAAAGAAGGCGCAGAGTATTCGCTCTGCGCCTTCTTTCTTTGCCCGCTCGAAACCGGGCGGCTAAATATTCTTCGAAAGCCGGGGCGTTACTTGAGCACCCCAAGCTCCTTCCCAACTTCCGTAAAAGCCTTGATCGCCTTATCCAAATGATGACGCTCGTGCCCTGCCGAGATCTGCACGCGGATCCGCGCCTGACCCTTTGCCACCACCGGGAAAAAGAATCCAATCACATAGATGCCTTTCTCCAACAGCTTGTCGGCAAACTGCTGTGCTAGCGGCGCTTCATAGAGCATGATGGGGACAATGGGATGTTCGCCCGGCTTGATATCAAAACCGGCCTTGGTCATTTGATCACGGAAATATTTTGTGTTAACCTCCAGCTTGTCGCGCAACGCCGTAGTCTCCGAAAGCATGTTGAACACTTCGATGGACGCTCCCGTGATGGAAGGCGCCAACGTGTTGGAGAAAAGATAAGGCCGTGAACGCTGGCGCAACAACTCGATGATCTCTTTCTTGCCGGACGTAAACCCGCCGGAAGCTCCACCCAAGGCCTTCCCCAATGTACCCGTGATAATATCGACCTTATCCATCACACCCCTGTACTCCGGCACACCGCGGCCGGTCTTGCCAATGAACCCGGTGGAGTGACATTCGTCTGTCATGACCAGCGCTTCATATTGATCGGCCAGCGCACAGATCTTGTCCATTTGCGCGATGGTGCCGTCCATGGAGAATGCGCCGTCGGTGACGATGATGATCTGGCTGGCGCCGGCACTGCGGGCATCTTCGAGTTGCTTTTTCAGATCGGCCATGTCGTTGTGTTTGTAGCGGTAGCGCATGGCTTTACACAGCCTCACGCCGTCGATGATGGAGGCGTGGTTCAATTCATCGGAGATGATGGCGTCCTGCGCGCCGAACAAAGGTTCGAACACACCACCGTTGGCATCGAACGCAGCCGCGTAGAGGATGGTGTCTTCCGTGCCCAGGAAGGCGGAGATCTTTTCTTCCAACTCCTTATGAATATCCTGCGTGCCGCAAATAAAGCGCACCGACGACATGCCGAATCCGTGGGTGTCGATGGCGCGCTTGGCGGCAGCCACCACGCGGGGATGCGAGGAGAGACCCAGGTAGTTGTTGGCACAAAAATTTATGACCTCGCGCCCGTCGGCGGTTTTGATGTCGGCGCCCTGGGGCGTGGTGATGATCCTTTCCTTTTTGAAAAGGCCGGCTTCGCGTATGGACGCGAGTTCTTTCTGCAAAACAGGTTGTAGTTTCTTATACATAATAAAAGGGCGTCGTTAACTTAATTTTGGTTTGGGCTTGAATACAGGTCTGGGCACAGCAGGTTTAGGACGAGGTGTTGTCGGAGGTGTTTCGGGCGCATCCGGCGTGGTGGCGTCTGGCGCGGATGAGGTGGACCCGGCGGCGGGTTTCTCTACCGAAGGTTGGTCGAACACGGGTGTTTTCACGACCGGGGGTTTTGGCTCAGTCTTTACAGGCTCCTCTTTTAACTGGTATTTCCTGCGGATCGGGTTGATCAGGTTCAGTTTCTGCACCGTGAAACTGTTGGGGTGCATTTGCTCAAACTGGACTTGCCACTGCCCCCACAAGACCGGCTCCGCGCGTTGGAAAGCGGCAGAATCTATTTTTTTCGATGTTAAATAGGCTTCAAAATTCACGGCCGCTAAGTTAATTAAAATGCAAGCCCTAACACATGGTAGCCAAATGGTAAATTTTGGTAATTTCGCCCCGGATTTAGAGGAAGGACATGGGTAAACAAAAAATTCTTGTTATCGGCGCCGGAGGCCAACTGGGGTCGGAATTGACGCAAGGACTGTGGAAACTCCACGGAAAAGAAAATGTGATCGCCACCGACATCAAAGAACCGGAAGGCATCTTAGGCGAAGGGAATTTTGAAATACTGGACGTACTGAAACACGACGCCTTTATCGACTTCGTCCGCAAAAACAAATTCACCCAAGTCTATCACCTCGCGGCCGTGCTGTCGGCGACCGGTGAAAAAAATCCGGCGTTTGCCTGGCACCTGAACATGGACGGCCTCATCACGGTGCTCGACGCCGCGGTCGCCTATAAAATAGAGAAGGTTTACTGGCCCTCCTCCATCGCCGCCTTCGGACCCACGACCCCAAAAAATAACACACCGCAGGATACCATCATGGATCCCACGACCGTGTACGGCATCAGCAAACAAGCCGGCGAACGGTGGTGCGATTGGTATCACAAAAAACACGGTGTGGATGTGCGCAGCCTCCGCTATCCCGGTCTCATCGGCTACAAAACCAAACCCGGCGGCGGCACCACGGATTATGCGGTGGACATTTTTTTCCAGGCACTCACCGAAAAAAAATACGAGTGCTTTCTAAAGTCCGACACCTACCTGCCCATGATGTACATGGACGACGCTGTGAAAGCCACCATCGACCTGATGGAGGCGCCAGCCGAAAAAATCAAAATAAGATCGAGCTACAACATCTCCGCGATGAGCTTCTGCCCGCAGGAAATTACGGCAGAGATCAAAAAACACATCCCCGATTTCCAGATCTCCTACACGCCCGACTTCCGCCAGAGCATAGCCGATTCATGGCCGCGCTCCATCGACGACTCGCGGGCACGTGCCGACTGGGGCTGGCAACATCGTTTCGGCTTACCCGAAATGACAGCCGAAATCCTGAAACATCTTCCTGAATTTTTGGCGACCTACTAAAGAAGGTCTGTCTTTATCTCACCGCCACTTTGATGATCTGCTGGCCGTGACCGGAGGAGATGCGGAGATAATAGAGTCCGGCGGAAATGTCCTGGGGCAAACTGAAGGCCGTTTTGTTGGATGCCAATTCCCCCCGCAAAATCTGCGTTCCTGATCCGTCCAGAACCGTCACCTGTGCCGGCGTATCCATCACATCGTTCAATTCGACGGTGAATTGTTTGTCGGTAATAGGATTGGGATACACGTTTACAGTCGACGAGGATTTGCCGGTGGCTGCCACCACAGGGGAATATTCAAACGCTTCATCCAGGTCGATCATTTTCAGACGATAATAGTTCATCCCGTTGAGCGGCTTCTCGTCTGTGAACGCATAGGTCGTCAGCGTGCTCGATCCTTTGGCATCCACCATGCCGGCGGCGGTGAAGATCAGATCCTCCGAAGCGCGTTCCACCTGGAAGTAATGAAAATTCTTTTCCGACGACGTGGCCCAGGTAAGCTGAATGGATGCACCGTTCGATTGCGCCTTAAAATACACCAGCTTCACCGGCAGTGGACTGTTGGGTATGCCCAGCACCCAGGCATAGAATGCCGGGTCGTTGGTTTGCATGGAAGCTTTGTTCCCGCGGTTGGCGGTCAACGTGGCACCTTGTCCAGTGTTCACGCTGGGATTAGGATCATTTATATAAAAACCGATGGGGGTTGCGCCGTTGGCGTTGCTCACGTTATCACCGCCACCGACCAGGGTGATGGTCTTGTCGATATAGACCTGGCCACCGCTTTTGATGGTCAGTTTCGTGCCACCCGAAGTATCGTCGGTAAAACTTCCAAAGAGGGCAAACC